>JBFIEP010000231.1:0-5031 GCA_041603335.1 Elusimicrobiota bacterium
CGACGTTTCCGCCCATGAGGACATTCCCTCCTATTGGATTGCCAAGTGAGCTGACCCCGCCGATGCCGCGTTCCCGGTAGCCGCGAACGGAATTAGCCCCGCCGGTGAAAAACCGTTCGTTGATGGGAACGGGCGAAGATTTCAGGAATTGGCGGATAACTCCCGTGTGAAACGACCCTGCGGCGGATAATTTTTTCCAAACGGAGCGATAGGCGGAGGCATCAAGACTGGCGCGATTAAAGTGAACGTTGCCTCCTAGTATCCCGCCCGAACGTTCGAGTCTTCCTTGAATCACTGATCCCTGTGTGGGAAAAAACGGATCGTTGGATGTGTCCCGGTTTCCCAGAAGTGCTATTGCGCTTGAGACATTCTCCCGGTTTCCGGGGCTGTTAATTCCCGAGTCAAAATTTAACAGTACGGAGCGTTCGAGTTTGTAGGCCAGCGTGCCTCGGATTTTATAGCGCAGAGCGCGCCCCCAACTGCCCCGTCCAAGAGTTTTTTCGATATCGTAGCCCGGTTGGTTTTCTGTTCTCCATGAGGCATCAAGGCGGTGCTCGATATCGGTTTCGAAAAAGCGGCGGTTTAGAAATTCTGCTCCGTATTCCAGCCAGAGTCGGGAATAGGTCACGTTGAAATTTAGATTATAGGTGCGTCTGAGAAAATTTATGTGTTTGAGGCGAAGCGAAAGCCTCTCGCTTTCGACAGACCCCCACCCGACTCCTGTTTTAACGGATTTCGCTTTTTTTTCCTTGACGGCAACAGTCATTTCGGCGGTCTTGGCCGCAGTCGTTGATACGCGGATTCCAATGTCCTCAAAGAGCCCTAGGCCGTAAATCCGGCTTTGCGCGGCGAAGAGAAGGCTCCTTTCGTATGCGTCTCCCGGTTTATATCGCAATTCCCGGCGGACGTCCCTTTCCCGGATCTTCTTGAGTCCTTCGAAACGGGTGCTCCCAAGACGATAGAGAGGGCCTTCGTTGATTTTGATAATAAGGTCAACGGATGCAGGCGTCGCGATATGCTGCGTCGTTATCTTCGCCTCCAGGAAGCCTCGATTTTGAAAGAAGGAAAGGAGGCTCTCATGAGCAAAAGACGATTTAACGGCGTCAAAGGAGTCTCCGCTCTTGATCGGGACGATGCCTTCTATTAGCGTTTGGGGAAGAAGATTATTGTGTTCGATTCGAATCGAGTTGTAGGTTTGCGAATAGCCCGAAGCGGCGAGAAGAGTCGTGATTGCGGTTAGAAGACATATATGAGTGAACGAAGTCACGTCGGTGTGCAGGCGCCGCTGTCCCGTCGAGGTTCAGCCGCTCCCGAAAACTCGGAACCGGTTTTTGCGGCAAATTGAAGACCTCCCATTTTAAATGAGTAAGGACCGACGTCGGTGAGAGTATAGCCCTCTTGTCTTAGTGCGTCGGCAACACCGGGTTCCAGGCGGTCGAGTTCCGCTAGAACTTCGCCCTCGGGGGTGCAGTGAAGGCGGGGTGCTGCGACCGCGCTGAATAAATCCTGGCGCCGCCAACGCGCGAGCGCTTGAAAGACTCCGGAAGAGAGCCGTTCCGATCCGGTTGATCCGACAGCGGCGACAGCCTCTCCGTTGCGCACCACGATGGTCGGAGCCGCGTTTGAGCGGGCGGCGAGTCCCGGTCTTAAGAAGTAAGGGTGCTTTTTGGTTTTAATTTTAAACGCTTTCATGTATCCGTTATAAAGAAAACCTAGGGCTGCGGAGGCCTCCCCCGAGCCGAAGGAGCGTTCGATTGACTGCGTTAGAGACACCGCGTTTCCTTCCGCGTCAAATACCGAAATATGGCTTGTTTCTCCTGCCGCCTCATCCAAGGCTTCTTCTGAAAGAAACGGCGGTTTCGTTTCCGGCTCATTGTCCGGGGGACTCCACATGTTATTAACCCGGCGGTCCGTCCGGGCGCGGCGGATGGCTTTGACAACCTTCAGTGACCATTCGGGTGACCCCGGTAGTTCTTTGTCGCCTTCCACTCTTTCCCAAAGTCCCAGCATTTGAAGCAGTGCCGAGCCGCCGCCCGGAGCGCCGACGGAGCAAACCGTCGTGTCGCGAAAAGGGATCGTCATGCAGGGCCGTTCCCAGGGCTGAGGAACAACGCGAAAGTCGGCTTCCGATAAATATCCGCCGTTGCTTTGCATGTCGGCGACAATTGTCCGACCGATTTCGCCCGTATAAAAATCGTCGTATCCCGCATGTGCGATGCGGCGCAACGTTTTCGCCAAGGACAGGTTTTTGACGATGGGTTTGGCGGGGAGCATCAGTTTTCCAGCGGATCCTTTTGCTAACGCGGCTTTATAGGTCTTAAGAATATCCCGCTGACCCGGCTCAAGAGGGAACCCCCCTTCTGCAAGCCGGATTGCGGGAGCGAGGACCTCCTTTTCCGACATGGTTCCGTAAAAGTGCAGGGCGCGCGCGTTGGCTGCCACTCCACCCGGAAGGGCGATCGCTTTGTAGGAGCGGTATCGGGGTCCGGCGGCGACCGCTTCCGGTGTCGCGTTGATGGGAGCGAGGCAGGGTCCGGCTATCGTGAACGTTCGCTGCGTTTTAGCAAGATGAATAGTCCAAATCGCCATTCCTCCAAGACCCGATCCGGCGGGCTCGCAAACGCCGAGTGCGGCGCTGACCGCTGCGGCGGCGTCAACGGCGTTTCCCCCGGCGGATAGGATTTCCGACCCGGCTTCCGCCGCTCGCAGATGTCCGCAGACAACGACGCCGCGGTTTCCTGAAGCAGTCCAGTGCTGGGGTTCGTTTCGGGGACGCCCGGAAGGTTTCATGACTCTGGAATTAATCTTTTGGGAGCCATCGTGCGATGCGCTCAATCGCTTCGATCGTCTCTGGGCAATGTCTCGCCGCGAAAGGCTTTTTTAGCGGCGTCCCGTCTTTTACGGCAAGCGCGGCGTTTAATGCCTTTCTGCCGTCAAAATTAACGTAGGCAATTCTAGCGGTGAGTTCTTTTTCAGGACGCCCGAATTCGGACCCCGGCAGAATCGCTACTCCGGTGTCGTGGAGAAGCGCTTCGCAAAATTGTCTGCTCGTACGAATTCCCTTTTCCGCTAATTGCTTCTTAAACGGTGTGAAGTCCGGAAATAAGTAGAAGCCCCCTTCGGGTTTCGCGACTTCGACCCCGGCGCGATGGAGTTTCTCCGAGATCACCGATCCGAGAATTTTGAGTACCTTTCGACTGGCGACGACGTAGCGATCAATTTCAGGGTTGTCGGTAAACGCGGCCATTGCCGCGTATTGAATAGGAGCGCTTGTGGACGTAAATGTTTCACTGGCAACTGCGGCTAACGCGTCGGTTAGAGGCCTGAGTTGAGGGGGAAGGAGGAAGAACCCCAGGCGCCACCCTCCGGCACCGCACCATTTGCTGAGCCCGCCGGAATAAATTGTCCCCTCCGGATACATGGGCACTATTGAAGTGTGCCTCCCTTCATGATGGATGCGTCCGTATATTTCATCGGAAAGAAGGATGACCCCGTATTTCCGGGCGATTTTTGCGAGCTTCTGCAGCTCTGCTTTTGTGAAGGTAAGTCCGGATGGGTTTGCCGGATAGTTCAGGATCATTACGCGCGGGCGCCCGGGGTCCAGGGCGCACAAGGATTCCAATTGGGCCGGAGTGATTTTCCAGTCGCGCTTCCGTGTTGTGTTAATGCTTTGAACATGGCGACCGATAATACGGGCCTGGGGTGCATAGGAGACCCATGCCGGAGAGGGAATCACTAAGTCTCCATAGAAGACGATTTGCAGGAGAAACATCAGTTCCTTCGATCCGGGTCCGACGATAACGTCGTCAGGTTCGTAGGGGGCGTTGAATTTCCGACTGTAGCGTTCCGCGATGAGTTTTCTTAACGCGGGGAGTCCTTTTGCCGGCAGGTAGTCTTTTTGATGGGCATTTTTCTTAAGGGCATTAACGATAGGGACGGGAACCGGAAAAGGGGATTGGCCGAGACCGAGTTTGAAAATCGTTTTTCCCTCGGCTAGAAGCGCGTTGGCGCGGTCGTTGATTGCTACCGTGGCGGAGGGCTGAATTCCTCTAATGCGAAGGTTTAAACTAAGTTCGGGCATATTAATGGATGGAAACCTCTCTAGCTGCGGAAATGAAGAGCGTGTCGCGCAGGTCTGCAGGATTTGTGAACAACTCTTTGGAATGCTCGGAAATATCTTTGTGCCTAAATCCTAGAAGAGTCAGATCTGCCGAGCCGGAATGGCGAACGATTTGGTTTTCAAGCGCGTCATCATCGGTAAAGGGATAAAATCGGACACGCTTTTTTGAGATGGGCAGCCGACCGGCCGTTATGCGTTCAATGATGTTGAGTTTTTGTTTTTCGATGTCCCGGGCGGGAAAACTCGCGAAGACCGATATCTCGGCTTCATCCCAGTCCGGATGTCCCGAAATGATGAACGCCATTAGGATGAGCAAATTCGCGTTGATGTCATCGCCTTCGGTAAGCCAGACATGGATGTTCCGGTGAAATCCAAATCGATGTCCTGATGAACGAAGGACCATCTGGTTTAGGCCGAGGGGGGATGAGAGGGCGCAGTAACCGACGATGAGGTTGTGCCGTTCTTCATTGCCTGCGGGATATTCAAAGAAGAGGCAGTTATTTTCCAAGCCCGAAATACCTGCCGTTTGGGCCATCTGGGATAGAGCCGTTCCGTAATCGGGAGATACCACGGTGTCGACAAATACGGAAGCGGTGCTGCCTTCGGTCATTTGAATGAGCTTGGTGAGGGTGCGCCGCGCCTCGTGTGTTGTCGCCTCTGAAAGCAGCCCTTCGATATGGTGGATGAGGGTTCCGAATCCATAGCGATAGGAAATCCAGCGAAGAATATCGAATGCCTCGTTTCGCTCAAACGTGTCCTGGGCTATCATGACGACAGAGGGACGCCAGTCTTTAGCCTGAAAGGATGCGTATTGTTTTTGGACGCTGACATGCAGATGGCGGGTCATTTGAAACATAACGCCCTGCAGAATGGCGGAAAGGTCCCGGTCGCGGGAGCGTGAAGAGCGCAGC
>JBFIEP010000232.1:0-5024 GCA_041603335.1 Elusimicrobiota bacterium
AATTCCCGGTTGGGCGGACTTTTCGACCAGCACGACTCCGATCCGAGCGATCCTGATTTCGCATTGGATCCTTTCTATAAAAAGAACCGTTCCGCATTGGATAAGAGAGTCGCCATGAACGGACTTGCCGACACGGATATCGCGGGCGGAAATTCGGGTTCCGGGGTCGTGAACGGCTCCCGCAGCTACGTTGGGATTGTGTTTGCTACCGCTGATGATCACTTGGTAAGCGACTACGAATACGACAAGAAGATCGGCCGGTCGATGTTCGTGGATTCGCGCGGCATCCTGGAAGTTTTGAAGAATGGTTACGGGATGACCCGAATTGTAAACGAAATCACACGCGATGCCGTTCAGACGATTGTGAAGCCGCCTGCGCCTGCGCATGAAAAAATATCTGCCGGTTCCTGAGGCAGATCCTACCGCCGATCCCTATATCCCCGACGCGGTGATGCCTGCCGGCATATACGCGGGGCAAAAAATAGATGTGTCCCAACGGCGCCCGCTTGCCATCCTTTCCGGAGAGGCGGCAAACCCCTTCTCGCCTGAAGAAGGGGATATCGTGGCGGCGAATTTCCGTCACGACGGGAAGTTCTGGATTGTTAAGATTCCGGTCGCTTCGGTGGAGCGTGTGATTTTTGAAAAATGGGATTTTGGGTCCGGACTGATCCACGTAGCGCATACCGAGCTCCGGTTTAAATTCCGGGAAGGAAAGGGCGCGGTTCTCTATCCCCAGCGCGTCTACGCGGTGGGGGAAGCGGCGGGATCTTTCGGTCAGCCTCTTGAGGATATCGTGAATTCGATAGAGGCCGTCAGTGTCCCCGGGGTGCATTTTAGCGTCAAGGGGGGGCTGTCTAAGGAGTTCGTCGCCTCCCGCCGGTTCAAGTCCCTTCGCGAGAATTATTATGAGCGTGTCACGTGTGAGCGGCGCGTTGTCGAGCAGTGGGATCTATTGATGGACGATGACTGCAAGCGAAAGCTGCTCAAGGCGGCTGTTATTGAATCCAATAATGACGGGCTTGAAACGCTCTACCATCTTTTCAGGCATAGCTGTACGACCGAGGCTTTCCGTCTCATCGAGTCTGTCATGAACTACGGCATTCGCACTTGGCGAACTTTCTTTAAACGAATCCCGCATTTCCCCGAGGTCTACTTGTGGGCGCGGTGTTTGCTCAAGCCGGGCGGGAAAAGCCGGATGCCGCCGCTGGGGAAGGAAAAGGAAGAGTGGCGCGAGCCGCTGCGCGAGCGATTCCGTTTAGAGCGGGAAGAAAAGAAAAAATAAAAACCCGGTTATGGTCCGTTACGCCGGCTTCTGAGCAGATCCCTGGTAGGTGTAGCTGTGGGTCCCGGGATCGTCCGGAATAATGAATTCCTTTATCTCTCCGACGTTGAGACCGCTGTTTTTGAGCAGGTCTTTTACGTCGAGATCGAGCCTGCACCCGTCGGCAATATTGGCTTGAATGGGGTTAAGCCGTTTTTGCCATTTATTGATGTCGGGATCGGGGCTGATTCCGTGTTCGATAAAGTAAAACGTGCCTCCGGGTTTTAAGACCCGGCGTATCTCGGCGACCGCCTTCTCCGGGGACGGGATGCTGCAGAGAACCCAGGAGGTTAGTGCGCAATCGATGGAGTTATCTTCAAGAGGGAGTTTCTCGGCTGATCCGCTGCGGGCATCGACTGTGATAGAGGAGGCCTCGATCCGTTTTTTGGCTTGGGCGTTCATGCCCGGATTAGGATCAACGGTGATGAGTTTCGTGACCTGCTCAGGATAAAAAGGCAGGTTCAGTCCCGTTCCGAAACCGATTTCAAGGACACGCCCTTTTAGATCGGCTGTAACGGCCTTGCGGTATTCTTCCTTTCCCGACGCCATGAAATAATCATAACCCATCGGGAACAAAACGTCGCCCCAAAGCCTAAACCAGGTTTGACCCGTGGCTAAATACACCCAGCTCATCATGAGCAATTGCAGGGGAACACGATAGAGCAGATACCATAGGCCGAGTTCCCCGCCGCCGAATTCCACCTGGGCATACGACGCGTAAATATTGGCGGGAAGTACGCAGATTAAGAATGCGATGAGAAAATTTCCTGTTATAGGCGCAAAGCGCGGGAGCAGGAGTCCTATCCCTCCGAAAATTTCTAGAACCCCCGTCAGATAGATCAGTCGGTCTGCGTGATACCAGCCTACCGGAAGCATCTCTATAAATTTATCCGCTGCAGTGAAGTGTGTAACGCCTGCCAGGAGAAAGACGGCTGACATCGACAGCCGCCCCGCGAGATTCAGGGAGGCTCCGGCACCGAGGGCAAGTATAAAAATTGAAAATAGAAGGATAACCAGCATTGCTACTTTTTGATGGGAATGGGAGCACCGCCGTGGGGCCGGGTTGTTCCATCCTTGTGATAGGTGTAGGCCCAACCGAGGTACTCAACCCTATATCGAGTCTGACCCTTTGCATCATCATCCTCTTCTTCAGTCAGCGACCCTTGGGACGCGCAGGCGATGATTGGGGAACCTTTTTCCGGCTGCGGGATCCCGCAGGCGGGGAGGCCGGACTCGGGGCTGACAGCGTTTAGATAAAAATTAGGATCGGTGACGGCCATTTTGTCTACATATTTGCAGGCAATCAAATTGCATGAGGGGCACACCGGGCCGTCGCACGGGAGGCATTCGGCATTGTCGCACTCAAAGAGGCTTCCGAGTTTGCGCAGGCGGTGCACGAATTTCCCATCGTGGTCGAAGGCATAGCGTCTATTGGCGAGTCCGAGGGCTGTCAGGCGGGTTGCGGCGGTTTGCGCCCGCTCGTTAGTAACAGTCCCGATCATTTGTTTGGCGGCGAGGGCCGCGATAATTCCCAGCACGAAAAGAACGATAACCAGTTCGGTGAGAGTGAATCCGGCGCTGGAGATCTTCTCTCTATTCATCCCCATAGAGTATGGCGGGAGGGTTTTAACCGTGCAACGCCTTTTTTGTCCTTCTTTCCGCCGAGAGGACGGTATTGTAGAGGAGGAACGTTACGGTGAGCGGCCCGACGCCGCCGGGAACCGGCGTCACCCAGTCAGCGTGTTCGATTGCGCTCGCCTCAACATCTCCGACGATTTTCCGATCGACCACGGTGGTTCCCGCATCGATAATAATCGCTCCCTTTTTTATCCAATCCCCGCAGATGAGATCCGGGACGCCGGCGGCGGCAACCACAATGTCGGCCCGGCGGACCTCGCTTTCAAGATCAATTGTTTTGGAATGGCAAAGGGTCACGGTCGCATCGAGGCTTGAAAGTAAAAAGGCCGTCGGTTTTCCAACGATGTTTGAGCGGCCCACAATCACCGCACGTTTGCCGATTATGTTTCGTTTCGTTTCAAGCAGTAGTCGGATAATCGAGTGCGGGGTGCAGGGAATCAGTGCATCGGAATGCTCGATCGCTTCGTACCGTTTTTCCGCGTAGAGTCGACCGAGGTTTTTTCGTGTAATTCCTTCCACATCCTTCTCGGGGGCAATGGCTTCGGTTAGGGAGCGCGAGTCGAGGTGTTTTGGGATCGGGAGTTCCAGGATAATCCCGTCCAGTGACGGATCGTCGCCGAGTCTGCGTAGAATGCGCAGCGTTTCCGTTTCCGAAATGGATTCGGGAAGGGATTCCAGCGTGCATTCGATGCCTACGTCTTTGCAGGCTTGGAGCTTCTTGCGGAGATAGATTTGCGAAGACGGGTCGCCCCCGATGCCCAGCACCGCGAGGTGGGGCGGATTCCCCCGTTGTTCGGCAACGATGGCTGATCGAGTACGCAGATCTTTAACCATTTCATTCGACAAGGATTTTCCCGTAAGCAGTTTCGCCGTCATGCGGAGGAGCTCTCCAGGCGCTTAAGAACTCTGTACAGGGGTTCTATCGCGGGGGCGCTGCGCCCTTGGCGCTTCGCGGCATCGATCAAGGGTTTTAGAATCGCGTCTGCTTCCGTTTCTCTGCCCGCACGAAGATCCTGGGCCATGGAGTTTATTTGATTCGGCACGGCGAGGCATCCGCGCGCGATGCGTTTCTCAAGATCGGCATGCAGGGGGCGAAATCCGGCCCGCGTTGAGATCGCCACGGCTTCCTTAAGGACGACGCGCACGAGTTCCCGCAATGCGGGATCGGAAGCGAGCTCTCCGTTGGTTCGGTCTAGCAGCGCGCCCAGAGGGTTAACCGCCGCGTTGTAGACCAGTTTTGTCCAGAGCAGACGTTCTTCGGAATTTACGGTTTTGATTTTCCAGTCCGATAAAAGGGAGACGGATTTTTTATGGGCTTCCCGGTTGGAATCACTTTTCGCGAGCAGGATATACTCTCCGCCTGAATGGACGATCGTGCCGTCGGCCTTTCGCATTGAGGCAATGTAGCAGCTGCCAAATACCGTGCGGCGACGGCCGAAGGCGCGCCGGACGGGGCCGATGTGCGCGACTCCATTGAGCAGGCTGATGATGGTTGTATCTTTTCCCGCCATCGGACGGATCGCCTTTAAGGCATCGTGGATCGCCGGGGCTTTAACGCTAAGGATAACCGCGTCTAAATTTTTGGATGGGCGTGCCCAGCCTTTGATGCGGCGACGTCCAACGGCGAGTGTCTCGATTCGTTTTCTGCCCCGCGTTAACAAGGAGACTTCGTGCCCCGCATCTTTAAGACGCATGGCGATCAGTCCTCCGATTGCTCCGGGTCCCGCTACCGCTATTCGCATGGAGGGCATTGTACTCAAAATAAAAAGCCCCGGTGCCTTGGCACCGGGGCTTTTGTAAGGCAATAAGGCGGTTCGCTTACGCGTTCACCATTTTGGCCTTGGAGATGTCGCCTTGTTTGTCGAGGAAGTAAAGGAAACCTTTCTCCTTTTTGATGCCGACTTTCTGCACCTTCTTGGGGCGGCCGCCCTTCTTTCCACCGCGAGCCATTTTCGCTGCGGAAACGTCGCCTTGTTTGTCGATGTAATATAGGAAGCCGGTCTCGCGCTTCAGGCCCAGCTTCTCAACTAGAATTCCTTTCTTTTTAGCCATGTTAATTCCTCTC
>JBFIEP010000233.1:0-5006 GCA_041603335.1 Elusimicrobiota bacterium
AATATCCCGTTCATGCCAGAGTGCCACATTTTCCAGCATGGGCACCGTATGGCCCCGAATCACCCGGGCGAGACCGCAGAGATTTTCGCAAAGGACGGGATTGCGTTTATGCGGCATGGCCGAAGATCCCTTTTGGCCGCTGCCGAACGGTTCTTCCGCCTCCCGTACTTCCGTGCGCTGTAGATGCCGGATTTCGGTAGCAAAGCGTTCGATCGCCGCCGCTGAAAGCGCGATCATTTGGAAATACTCGGCGTAACGATCCCGTGGAACAACTTGGGTAGACACGGGTTCGGCTTTAAGCCCGAGCTTCCGCAGCACCAAGCCTTCAAAAGACGGGGGAAAATGGGCGCAGGTTCCCACCGCACCGGACAGGTTGCCGTAAGCGAGGTCCTTTCCGGCCCGATCAAGACGTGCGATATTGCGCTGCGCCTCGGCGTACCAGCCCGCCATTTTCAATCCGAACGGAATAGGTTCAGCGTGAACCCCGTGCGTCCGGCCGACCATCCATGTATTTTTATGCTTACGGGCGAGAATTTTCAAGCGTTTCACAACGGGCTTCCACGCATCGATCAGGAGCTTATTCGCATCACGCAACTGCATAGCAAGGGCGGTATCAAGAACATCGGAAGAGGTTAACCCGAAATGCAGATACTGAACGACCTTGGGAGCCTTCTTTTCCAAGGCCTCTGAAACGACCTGCAGCATCGCAACGACATCATGTGCACTTTTCTCTTCCTTCTTGCGCACCTTCGCTGCAAGCGGTCCGCCCTTGATAATTTTGCGCAATTGAAGGACTTCCCTCCGTGGAATTTTCCGCGAAGGCGCTAGGGCCTCAAGCCACGCAAGTTCCACTTCAAGCATTTTTTTAATACGGGCTTCGGAACTCCACAAGGCACGCATCTCCGGGCGGGAGTAACGTTCGATCATCCTTTCCTTCCCAATTCATTTTCGTATGGCGTCGATAGAGGAACCTTGCGGGAACACGCATCGCAGTCATCGGCGGCAACGACCGGAATGGGGAGGGTCATAAGGGTACGCACAGGCAATCCCAGATTGAGACCGCCGGTGGAACGATCAATCACCGCGCCGACTCCAATAACCTTCGCTCCAAGCTCAACCGCTGTTTCAATTAAATCAGACGTACTGCGTCCGGCCATCAGCACATCCTCGATAATCAGGACTCTCTCCCCCCGCTCCAGACGGAAGTGGGACCGCAATCCCATCACGCCGCCGAGACGTTCAAAAAAGATCGACCGGCATTTTCGTGCGCGCGCGACTTCCTGACCTAAAACCAATCCGCCCATCCCCGAGGAAACAATTACGTCCGCTTTACCCGGGAATTTATCGCTGATAGCAGTTGCAAATTTTCTCGCCAGATTCGGATATTGCAAAACCCGCTCGGGCTGAACAAATTTCGATGTATGAAGTCCCGAAGGTAAACGATAGTGCCCTTCAAGTATCGCTCCGTGTTCTTGTAGGATGCCTACAACGTCAAGTTTAGGGTTTCGGCTCATGGGGTCCTCCCGCAGGAAAGGTTTTCTTCAAGCGGCGGAAACGGAGTCACGCGGGTCAGGCCTGAGGCCAATGCGTTCTCAATATCGTCGCCCTTAATGCTTCTAAAATTGAAATTTATGGTCGGACTATTAAGATTATCAACGAGGTTTACGTCAATCGAGGGACGCCCTTTTCCATCGAGCAACTTGGCAGCGAGGTTTTTAGAAACCTTCGGCAGCCGCAGCAGAACGTGTAAATTTGTTTTTTCTCGGGGGAAATCGACCTTGCCGTCGGAATACGACACGAACTCAGAACTGTCGAAGTGGGCAATAATCACATCGACAATCCCGCGATTCGCATTAAATTCCCCGTACGCCTTTGTGAAGTCCATCGTCGTCGGAAAAATCTTTTCCAGATTCAAAATCCCGCCCGCCGCGAGGCGATGCATTTCAACATAAGGAATGAGAAGGAGATCGACAAGCGGATGCCCCTTCCTCATTTGGGGGATATCCTTCATGCGGCCCGGACCAAAACTCATGCGGAAGTGTCCATTCAAATCATCAAGGCCCTGCGCGATGTCATGAAGATCCCAAACAAGCCGGAAATTGTCAGTTTCAAAATTAGGGCTATGGGCTTTACGCCACGTCAGGCGCCCCACCATGTCCGGAAAACGCGGAGGGATTCCATCTTTAAGGATTTGGGCCCATCCCTTTTCTCCGACAGAAGGAAGCCCTTTCTCCGCGCGTCTCAGGCGTAAGACATTTTCGATCGCCGCATAGGCCTCATCGACGCGAACGGTTTCTACCTCTCCGTCAACATACACTTCGGTCGGACGACGCACGTTTTTGATGCAGCCATTCAAATCGATGCGGCTTCCATTCCAGATCAACTTTAGTTTCTGAACGGCCATGTCCCGATGCTTAACGTCTAACTTTATATCGAGATCCGAGAGTGCATTCGCATAGGCAATCCAACTGCCTTTAAGCACGCGCAGATCATAGTCCTTAAATCCCTCACGTGAACGGAAATTCAGATCGGCATCCGTAATGCGTTTTCCCTTCCAGAACGTCAAAGCGAGGCCGCGCAGCTGCAGCGCCGCACGTTTAAAAGCCGGTTTTGTCCAAGGACCCTGAAAACTAATTGTTCCTGTTGCTCGACCCGCCGGAGCATTTTCCTTCCACGGCGGATAAAGGACCGGGATCCTGCTCAGATCGGCACCCGCAAGCCGTACCGTTGCGAAAATATTTTGATCGGAGAACCGATACCGCCCCCACGCCCCAAGACGCAGCCCCCCCGCAGACATCGATAGATGCGGGACATGATAGGCGATAATCGAGGCCGGCGTCGTTGAAAATTCGGCCTCACCTCCTAATTCCGCCGTCGCCGTTGAGGATAAAATCGGTCGAAAACGTGCTTCCCAAGTACTTGCCGGAAAATCGACCCATGAGGGAGTCGGTTTATAACGTCCCAGATCGGCGGCAGTCAAGGGAGGCAGCTTAAACTTCAAATCGATTTCCGGCGCGGATAAATCTCGAATCTCCCCGGAGGCATGGAGAGTTTTTCCATCAAGGGTAACATTGAGCGTCCGGGCGGTTATCTTTGCCCCTTGAGGGCGGAATCCCGCCAAATCAAGACTGCCGTCCAACTCGAAGTTCGCCCGGAGCGTCTTCTTGCCGATCTTACTCAGATTCACGAAATTCATGCGGACGCCAAACTCTTCTTCTAAATTAAAGCCCTCTGCCTCAAAACCGAACTCAGAAAAATTCAAATTCAATTTACGCGGAATATCCCGGACGGATAAACTTCCCGATTCAATCGCAATGGTTTTGGCAGCGGAAAGAGGCGGCAAGGAGAATCGCCCCCCACTTTTTTTTCCCGCCTCCCCGGTCAACACATCCTGAATATTCCAAATTCCGTCAGCACGGCGACGAAGAATAATTTCAGGCCGTACCAACAAAACCTTTCCCAGTTCCAAGGAACCCCGCAGCAGTGAAAAAGGGTTGAAGGTTACGAGAAGGAATTCGCTTGAAATGAATTTCTTTCCTGGAAACGCTTCCGATTCGGCGACTTCAAGACCGGAAACCTTCAGCCCTTGATGCAATACGAGAGTCACATGATCGATTTTTACGGGTCGGTGGAAGGTTGCTTCAAGAGCCGTGCTGATACGCCCTCGCAGCATCTCCGGTGTGATAAAAAAACGGGCCGCAAGATAGAGCGTTCCGATTAGAAATGTAACCGCCAGAACAAGTCCCGCGAGAAAACGGCCAAACCAAATGACCCCATTGCGCCAAGCGCGCAGCCGCCGCCGCGAACTGCGGGGATAGGGTTTACGGGAGTTGGTATTTCCGGATTTCTTTTTGGGCACGCGGGACTATTCTAACTCATTGTCCCCATACGCGCGCACGCGCGTTCCTATAAGAGCCGTTTTATATGAGAATTGAGACAACTCCGGCGGAAATGACCGGAAGCCACAGGTTGTCGTCGATGGGAACGGGAAGCACCTCTACAATTGCGGCCGTAAACGCACCCAATACGACAGGAAGAGGGCCAAAACCCAATGAAAATCCGGAAATGACGCAGGCGAGAAAACACCCAGCGGAGCCTTCTAAGCTCTTTTTCCCGTCAAGCCCGGGCCACTTATGGGATCCCCAAGCCCTCCCAACAAGCGCGGCGAAACCGTCCCCGAAAGCCAAAAATAAAATTCCCGCACTGACTAGACGGGGTTGTTCCCCGAAAAGGAGGATCGTAAAAAGACACCCCAGTGACGTCCACACAATCCCGCTCATCTTAGTGACTTCTTTTTCCCGATGAATCCCACCCAGCAATCCTATCAGCCGAACATTAAACTCCTTCTTACGCAGCCGCACCTGCTCAACGACAAACGCAATGGCTATAAAAATCGCCAAAGCAATCGAAGTGTGACGCTGACCGAACACGCAAAAGACTCCCAGATACACAAGGCTCAATAAATGAAAAGCCTTTCGTTTGAACTCCTGCTTAAGTTCAGGCGTCATATCGGGATTGCCTGCACCACATCTCCGGCTCCCCCCACGAGGGCTCCCCAAAATGTCCGGGTGACGGCTCCCACCCACCGCATGCTTTCACTGAGCGACACAGCCTCGGGGAAAAGACATTTCAGTGAGCCCAGCAAAACTCCGGCATTCAGCAAAGCGATCAAGGAGAGCGACAACGTAATCCCAAGATGATCAAGATCGCTTTGATGCGTCGACCAAAGCGCACGTCCCGTATGGGCAAAATGAAACGCGAGGGCTCCTCCCATAACGACAAGAAACACCTCTTCCTGCCGCGGCCAAGGACCGACCCACAATGCGATCCGATACAACCCCACTGCCGTGAGAGCATACAAGGGGACCCAATACGGAGCGAGGGCAATGAACGCGTTCATTTTTGTCAGGTCTACATGCCCGCTATCGGCCTTTACCACAAACGCGAGAACCTTGCCGCCTTGGAACCAGGCCGCCGCAGCGTGCGTTAATTCATGAGCAAAAACA
>JBFIEP010000234.1:0-4990 GCA_041603335.1 Elusimicrobiota bacterium
CTACGATGATGCATCGGCACTTGAGAGTGCGATCACCGATAACACCGCCGGATTTCTTGTCGAACCCATTCAAGGCGAGGCCGGTGTGCGCATCCCATCGCCGGGATACCTGAAGGAAGTCCGCCGGATCTGTACCGAAAAGAACGTTCTGCTTTGCGCCGATGAAATCCAAACGGGGTTGGGACGCACGGGCCGACTATTTTGCGTCGATCATGAAGGCGTTAAGCCGGACTTGCTTATTCTTGGGAAGGCTCTTTCCGGAGGGCTCTATCCCGTTTCCGGGGTGTCGGCCAACAATGCCATTCTCGGATTGTTTACCCCAGGATCGCATGGCAGTACTTTCGGGGGAAACCCTCTCGCCAGTGCGATCGGTTCCGCCGCACTCGATGTCGTTGTTAAAGAGAATTTGTCCAAGAAATCGGCGCAGATGGGTGAACTCTTTCTCGAAAAACTTATCTCCATTCATCACCCGCTAATTCGTGAAGTCAGGGGCCAGGGTCTTTTGCTGGCCCTGGAGTTTAAAAAACCGATTGCTAAGGATTTTTGCAATCTGCTGATGAAGGGCGGGCTCCTCGCCAAAGACACCCACGACTATGTCGTCCGTTTCGCCCCGCCGCTGATATTGACGAAAAGTCAGCTCGAATCGGCCTTCAAAATTATCGTGACGGCGATGGACACGATAAAAGAAAGGGAGTAGCCGGCGTCATGGCCGTTCCCCGAATTCCCGACGGCGTCCCGATCGAAACCGCTTTTTCCCGTACAACCCATCTTGCTATAGGCGCGCATCCCGATGATCTGGAAGTCATGGCGTATCACGGCGTCGCCCAATGCTACGACTCCGATGACCAATGGTTCGGGGGGGTCGTCGTATGCGATGGTGTTGGTTCTCCCCAGGATGGGAAGACCTCCGGTCCGGATATGATTGCCGCGCGGCAGGAAGAACAAAACCGTGCTGCCGATCTGGGACGATATTCCTTCGCCCTGCAGCTTGGGTTGCCCTCGGCAAAGGTGAAGGGAGGCTGGAATCACGCGGTGGTGGTGCGATTGGCGGAAATTCTTGATTCGACCCGGCCTCAAGCACTTTATCTGCATAGCCCCTTCGACCGTCATTCGACGCATTTGGCAGTGTTTGCTCATGCGCTCCGGGCGCTGCGAACCCTTTCCGGCGAGGCGCGGCCGGCCCGCATTCTTGGCTGCGAGGTTTGGCGAGATCTCGATTGGTTAGGCGATGAGGATAAGGTCCGTCTTGATGTGTCCGCTCATCCGGAACTTGCTCGGGAGATTCTCGATGTTTTCGGATCCCAAATCGAGGGGGGAAAGGCTTATACCGAGGCCACGCTCGGACGCCGGCGGGCAAACGCGACCTTCAGCGACTCTCATTCGGTAGACCAGGTTGAATCCCTAGCCTATGCGGTCGATCTCAGTCCGCTGGTCGCCGATTCCAATATGAGTATTGCGGATTTTGTGGAAGAGCGAATCGCACGCTTTCAAGATGAGGCGCATGAGTCACTCGCGCTATGGGGGATCGATTAGTGGAAGTGGTGATCTGTAAAGATGACGCTGAAATTGCCGTACGCACGGCGGATATCATCTCCCGCTTGCTCCGCGAAAAACCGGCGGCGGTTTTAGGACTGCCGACCGGGTCGTCTCCGCTTAAAATGTACGAAGAGATCGTCCGCCGCGTTGGGATGGGTATTTTAAGTCTAAAGGATGTGCGAACCTTCAATCTTGATGAGTACGTCGGTTTGCCCGAGGGACATCCCGGTTCCTATGCCGCCTATATGCGTCGCCATCTCATTGATAAGACCGATCTCGCGATGGAAAACGCACATTTGCCCGATGGCCGTAGCGCTGATTTGGAAAGTGCGGCGGGTGCTTATGAAGAGGCGATCCGTGCGGCGGGGGGGATCGATCTTCAGATTCTCGGAATCGGCTTAAACGGCCATATTGGTTTTAACGAACCCGGGTCTTCCTTGAAGTCGCGAACCCGGGTTAAGACATTGTCGGAAGCGACGCTCAAGGCGAATGCCGCTGATTTTGAAGGAATTATGGCACCGACAATGGCGTTGACGATGGGGATCGCGACGATTCTCGAGGCGCGCCGGGTGGTCCTGCTGGCAACCGGTCCGAGTAAAGCCGAGTCTATTGCGAAGATGGTGGAAGGACCGTTATCGGCGAATTGTCCGGCGTCGGCCCTTCAAATGCATGAAAAAGTTTCAGTATTTGTCGACGAGGCTGCAGCTTCCCTCCTTGAAAATAAGAAGTATTACGAGCGCTCCCGGGCGCTGCAAGACAAACTCTAACGAGTTGCTCACCCTGCTCCCGCCCTCCCTGTGAGGGAGGTTGGGCCCTCTCCAAAAAAATATTTATTTAAGCAAGAAGCGTGCATCTCCCCCCGCGGGGGAGATGGGCGAAATAGAGGGGGGCCCTTAGAGTGAAAAGTGTCGGCGCTGATTACCGGGTGAGTTCCCGGGCCAGTGCTTGAGCGTTATAGATGGATTTCAGCGCTTCGAGAATTCCGCCTGCGTGTACAGACACCGCTCGCGCATTATCCAGCGAATAGGCGTAACTCGACGCCATGCTCTGGATGTTCCCGTCAAAGATAAGTCCGACGAGGCGTGCCTTGGTGTCGATGACAGGACTTCCGGAATTACCGCCGGTAATGTCGTGCGTGCTCACGAAGTTGATCGGAACATTCAGATCCAATTTTTTCTTCGCCCGCAGGACTTTTTTCGGGAGATTCCATGGAGGACGGTGGTCGAAGCTTTCGGCCCGGTCAAAGAGTCCGTTGAAGGACGATTTATATGCGACGAAGGTTTTGTCCCACGCGTAGCCGAGAGGGCGTCCATAGGCAAAGCGCAATGTGAACGTCGCATCGGGATAAATTTTCTTCCCGAAAAGCTTAAACCGTGCCTTCGCGATCCGGTCTCCTTCAATACGCTCGATACTCTCAATTTTATCTTCGTACCAGCTCCGCATACCGCGAGTGATCTTGTCGACCCGGCGCAGAAGGAGAATGAGCGGGTCTTTGGAAGCTTCCACCGCCTTTCGTCCGCCTTCGACGAGTTTTTTGCGGAATTTAGGATCTTCCAAACGTGTCCCGGCGATGGCGGCCTTTGCGGCTGCCTCGGGTGATTTCCCGCCGAGGGCGGCCTTGATAAACGGATCGCGGGGACCAAGGTGCTTGAGCGATTCCCTCAGGCCCGATACAAGCATCCATTCCTCAAGGTCTTTAAAGGATGGGGCAGGGGAAAAGAGGCCGTGTTTTAGTGATTCCAGACCCGAGTCCCGATATTCCTCAAGACGTTTTTCGTTGGGCTTTTCGATTTCCACGACCAAGCGGACGATCGTGGAGGCGACCGCGGGAAGATGGTATCCCGAAACGCGCCGGAACGTGAGTTCCCGATTATTTTGGATCAGCGTTTTGTTAAGGCTTTCGATCCGTTTCCAGGCGCTATGGCAGTTCTTTGGAGCACGTTTGCGGAATTCCAACTCTGCGGCTTTCTTCTCTTCAAAGACGGGTCCATCCCTCAGGGCTTCGAATTCGCCTGTGACGACCTTGATCGCGTTTTCAATGCTGAAACGGTAATCCTGTGCGCGGCGGCGCTGCTCTTTCCCCTTTTTTGCGAAAGACTCCAGGGCCTCCCGCCGCACGTCATACATCTTAAGCCGTTTCGGCATTGCGATATCGCGCTGGTACTGCAATTGTGCGGTTGTTAAAAGCCGGTCGGTCGAGCCGGGATTTCCGATCACGAAGGTCAGGTCGCCTTCTTTCGCCCCCGGTGCGTGGAACGGAAGATAATGTTTGGGACGGACGGGTTTCCCGTTTTCATAAACGCGGAAAAACGTAAAGTCCATTGCCCAGCGGGGATAGGTGAAATTATCGTCATCTCCGCCGAAAAACGCAGCCGTTGCCTCGGGGGCCTGGACAAGACGCACATCGGTGTATTTTTTGTACTGATAGAGCCAATATTCGCCGCCTTGGTACAGCTCTACGACATCACAGCGGAGCCCCGATTTTTTCGCAGCGTTTTGCTCGATGCGGGCGATGGCTGCTTTGCGGGCTGTATTGGCCTTTTTCGGGGCGGCTTTCGGATCAACAGCGTTTAGAACCCGGCGCGTCACATTTTTGATGCCGACGAGCTGGTTTACTTCAAGATCCATGCAGCGGAGTTCCGCTTTCCGTGTCTTTGCGAGAAACCCGTCGCGGACCAAATTCCTTTTTTTCGTGGAAAGCTTATGAAGCTGCCCCATTGCAACGTGATGGTTGGTAAGGACAAGTCCGGTTTTTGAAACAAAGGAGCCGGAGCCTCCATCGTTAAAACGAAGGGCCGCGAGGCGGACCCGGTCGAGCCATGGTTTAGACGGCTTAAAGCCGTAATGCTTTTTTAGTAAAGCCGTCGGCGGATTATCAAACGTCCACATCCCTTCATCTTGGATCATAGGGACTATGATAAGAAAGATTTAAGCCGTTGTCCGGAAATTCTGCGCCTGCGCCGGTAATTTGCTGATGCGCCGTTTCATATCTTCCTTATCGTTGGACTTGTAGAGGGCTTCCGCCTGGGAGATGATGCCGGCCTGAAGGTACCGGAAAATCGCCTCATTGAGCTGCATCATTCCTGCGTTCATTCCTGTTTCGATTTCAGAATTGATCTGGAATGTTTTCTTATCACGGATAAGCGCCCGGATGGCGGGAGTCATATGCATAACCTCCCGTGCGGCAACCATCCCCATGCCGTCTTCTTTGTGAAGGAGAGTCTGTGAGACGACGCCTGCCAAGCCTGAGGAAAGCATGGTCCGGATTTGTTCCTGCTGGTCGCTTGGGAATTGATCGATGATGCGGTCGATCGTCGACGCCGCGGTGGTGGTGTGCAGTGTTCCAAATACCAAGTGACCGGTCTCGGCGGTTTCAATCGCGATCATAGTCGTTTCAAGATCCCGGAGTTCTCCCACGAGAACGACATCAGGGTCTTCGCGCAGGGCGGCGCGC
>JBFIEP010000235.1:0-4977 GCA_041603335.1 Elusimicrobiota bacterium
CGCTTGGACATCGGAAAAACCAATCACGAGATCGGGTTTCAGATTTTTGATTTTCGAAATTGAGCCGCCGACAAACGCGCTCACCACCGGCTTGTCTTTCTTCGCGCGAGCGGGGCGAACGGTATAGGCGCTTATCCCGACAATGCGCTTCTGCTCCCCCAGGAGATAGAGAGTCTCCGTGGTCTCTTCGGTAAGACAAACGATGCGACGCGGGCCGTTCACAGGATCTTCTTAAGCTTCCCGGCGCGCAAACACCGATTCCACACGGATGGGAATGGAGCGCGGATCAAACGGTTTTGTCAGATAATCATTAACACCGACTGCGAGTAAATCTTCACGCTGATGCTCGCGGGCGCTCGCCGTCAGAACGATGATCGGAAGATCATTCATCCCAAGATCCCCGCGAATCGCCTTTACGACCTGACGCCCATCCAAACCGGGCATATCCAGATCGGTTAAAAGCATGTCGGGACGTTCTTCCAGAACCTTGCCCAGGGCTTCCGACCCGCTTGCGGCTTCAAGGACTTCAAAGCCGTGCCTCTCCAGCGTTACCCTTAAAATAACACGGATCGCCTCCTCATCATCGACAACCAGGATGCGGCGGCGCTTCCCTTGCGGCTCTTTTCCGTCATCCTCGGGCTTGGACGCGGAAACCGAATCGACGGCGGGCTTGATCAAGGCCTGCAAGGCTTCTGCTGTCGGCGGTGCGGACGGCGCGGCGCCCGCGGGCTTTTTCCCGGGCTTCCTTGGGAGCGTCCGCTGCTCAATCCCTCCGATCAAGGTCATCGCCTCTTCAAGGCTGGTTCTTCCTTCGGTCGCGGCCGTCAACGCATCACGCGTCAGGGTATACAGCCGTCCGATTTCCAAAGCTATTTCGTATATCTCACTTTCCAACGCCCCGCTGGAAATCAAATCCCTAACTTCATTCTCGATCTTCAGCAGCTCGACTATCGCCACACGGCCCTTATAGCCCGTCAGGTGACATTCGGTGCATCCCTTTGAAACAAAAACGGTCGTGGGAAGATCATGAACCTTCAGCAATTGAGCGACGTTCGCATCAATTTCCTCGGCGTTCCTCTCGACGCGGCAGGACAAACAGAGCTTGCGAACCAACCGCTGCGCGGTCACACCCGAGAGTCCGGAAGCGATTCGGTTTCGATCGACTCCCATATCCATAAGTCTCCCGATGGAGGAAACCGTATCGTTGGTGTGGAGTGTCGACAGCACCATATGCCCGGTCATCGCCGCCTGAAAGGCGACGTCGGCGGTCTCTTGGTCCCGAATTTCGCCAATGAGGAGAATATTGGGATCCTGCCGCAGCACCGAGCGAAGCACCCCCGCAAACGTCAATCCCTGCTTCTCATTGACTTGGACCTGGTTGATTCCATCAAGCTTGTATTCGATCGGATCTTCGACCGTGACGATATTGGTCGCGTCGCTCTTTAAAAGATTTACGGCGGAATAAAGGGTTGTGGTCTTGCCCGACCCCGTCGGGCCTGTCACCAAAACAAACCCCTGCTTCGCCGAGATTAAACGCCGCAATCGTGATGCCACGGAATCCCGGAATCCAAGCTGGTCAAATGGGACCGACGCCACCCGCTTATCGAGCAGACGGATGACCGCCGTCTCCCCGTGCGCGGTCGGCAAAATGGAAACACGCAGCCCGATTTCCTGACCTTCGACGCGTAATTTCGACCTCCCATCCTGGGGGCGTCGATGCTCCGCGACATCGAGATTCGACATGATCTTGATTCTCGAGACGACAGGCCGCGAACTATAGAGAGGAATCTTCATGATGCTGCGCATAATTCCATCGATGCGAAACCGGATAATGGATTCATTATCCGCATGCTCAAGATGGATATCCGACGCCTGCATCGTGACCGCTTTGGCAATCAGGGTGTCGACAAGACGGATAATGGGCGAACTGATTTGCTCCCCCGCGTCATCGGACACATCGCCAACAACTTCAACCGTAGCCGCCTCGGCGCGCAATTGGGCGGTGATATCCTCTAGGATCAATTCCGGGGCGAGCAGCTGATTCAGGAGGTGGTCGATATTCTTTTTAAGGGCGAATTGGACCTTCACCTTCCGGCCCGCCATCTTCTCGACGTCATTGATCGCGTCCAAATTCAGCGGACGCGCCATCGCGATCGTGACGACCTCGTGATCGCAGGATAAAGGGAGCACCAAGCGGCGGCGGCAAATACGCTCCGGAACGAGCGAAAGCGCCATGCGGTCGATCTTTTTCGGATCCGGAATCACACCTTCCACGTTATGGCGCCGGCGGACCGCCGAATAGACGCGTTCTTCCGAGACTCCCTGCTTGTCCAACAGCCATTCTACAAACTCGTCGGTTTTCGCCCGGCGGGCGTTGTAAACAATTTCGGGATCGGCCAAACCCTCGGTCAAAAGGGTCTCTAAGATCCATTCATCCTGGAAGCGATGGGAAAGCATCTTTTCCGCCATAGGTCGATTATGCCGATTCCACAGAAAAACGTCCAGTCCGCCTGCGCCTACTTAGAATTTCTTTGCACCAATTCGCCTGCAACATCGGCCAAACCCAACCCCCTTGCCCGCAATAAGACAAGCGCGTGATAAAACAAATCAGCGGCTTCCGAAACGACTCGCTCATCACTTTCGCCCTGCCCGGCCAACGCGAGTTCAACCGCTTCTTCCCCCACCTTTTTCGCCGCCAGTTTTCCGTTATCAACGAGCAGCTTCGCCGTATAAGAGCCTTCCGGGGCATTTACCGAACGTCCTTCAATGAGCTTGTCGAGATCCGACAGAAAGGAAATCATGGTCCCCTCATCAAGGGGGAAACACGTTTTTGTTCCTTCATGACACACAGGACCGGCCGGCTCAACAGACAGCACCAGCGCATCCCCATCGCAGTCCTTAGCGATCGAAAAAACTTTTAACGTATTTCCCGATGTCTCCCCCTTCGTCCACAACTCCTTTCGACTCCGACTGTAAAACACCGCAGTCCCTTCCGAAACTGTTTTAGAGAAAGACTCTTCATTCATGTAAGCCAGCATCAGCACACGGCCCGAACGAACATCCTGGGCGATCGCAGGGATCAAACCGCCTCCCTTCTCGAAATCCAAATCGGAAACTTTCGGCGAAATCATAAACGAACCTCCACACCTTTTGACGCAAGAAACTTTTTTACGTCTCCGACGGTCAGTTCGCCGCGATGAAATACACCCGCCGCTAAAGCCGCATCAACGTCCGCCTCTTTAAAAACCCTTTCAAAATCTTCGACGCGCTTGGCCCCGCCCGAAGCGACGAGAGGAATCGCGACCGCTTCGCGTGCGGCGGCGGTCTGCTCCAGGTCGTACCCGTCACCGGTCCCGTCCTGGTCCATGCAATTTAGAACGATTTCCCCGGCCCCGCGGTCCTGGACTTCTTTCAGCCACTCCAACGTCGGGCGGCCGCTCTCCTTGGTCTTATCTTCAGAACCGGTATAGAGAAACGTCCGGAATTTTCCTTCAACACGCCGGGAATCCACGCCGATCACCACGCATTGCTGCCCGAAGGCAGTCACTAAATCATCGATAAGCCCCGGACGTTCCAACGCCGGAGAATTAATTGAAATCTTATCGGCCCCTTCTCCCAACACCGCCCGGGCATCCTCAACCGACCGGATTCCGCCGGCCACGCAAAATGGGATATCAAGTTCCTTCGCGGCTTCCCGGACCCAAGAACGATCCGCAGCACGCCCTTCCGCGCTCGCGGCGATATCGTAGAGAACGATCTCATCGGCGCTCTGATCCCGATAACGCGCGGCTAATTCCCCGACGGCCCCAAGGTCTTTGTGATTTCTAAAACGAACTCCTTTAACGACACGTCCCTGAAGAACATCAAGGCACGGGATGATTCGACGGCTCAACACGCAAGCGCCTCATCGATTCCAAAAGAACCGTCGAGGAGGGCGCGTCCGACAATCGCGGCCTTAACACCGGCGACCTTAAGGACCGTCAAATCCGCCACGGACCCAACGCCTCCGGAAGCCTGTATTTCCATCTCCGGGAATTTCGCGAGCAGGGTCCGGTAAAGATCTTCGTTCGGCCCTTCCTTGGTGCCGTCCCGGCCGATGTCGGTACATAGGATGCGCCGGATACCGTTTTGGGCAAGCGCTTGCAGCGCTTCCTCGGCGGAAATTCCGCTATCCTCGGTCCATCCCGAAATTGCGACTCGCGTCGCTCCTTCGGGAGAAACGCGGACGTCCACCGCCGCGATGACACGCTCGGGGCCGAATTCCGCCGCCATCTTACCGACGGCCCCGGGTTCCTTTACAGCCAGGGTCCCGATCACGACGGCACTCGCTCCGGCATCCAACCACTGAGAAGCATTCTCCACGGAACGAATCCCGCCGGCGACCTGGATGGGAATCCGGGTTTTCTTGAATAAATCCGAAACGAGTTCCGCTTCGCGGGGCTCACCGCTCCTGGATCCCTCAAGATCGACCACATGCAGATACTTCGCGCCGTTAAGCACCCAATCCCGAACTAGAGAGATGGGGTCGTCACTGTAATTCGTTACTTTCTCAAAATCCCCTTTATAGAGACGGACAACTGAACCGTTTAGCAGATCAATCGCGGGTATTAATTCCATTTAATCATCTCCACAAAATTTTTTAATAGCGCCGCTCCCGGAAGCCCCGAACGCTCCGGGTGAAATTGAACCCCGCAAACGGACCCTTTCCCCACAATCGCCGGAAAGCTCTTTCCATGATCGGATCGGGCAAGCGTAAAATCACCCTCCGGCGCGGCATACGAGTGAACAAAATAAAACCATGCCCCCTCTTCGATGCCCTTTAGCAACGGAGTGTCCGAGACGCGATTCACCCTATTCCACCCCATATGCGGAATACGAACCCCCTCGGAAGCGGGCAAGCGCCGCACCGACCCGGGCAGCAATCCAAGGCACTCCACATCCCCTTCTTCGGACCGCTCAAATAAAAGCTGCATGCCA
>JBFIEP010000236.1:0-4974 GCA_041603335.1 Elusimicrobiota bacterium
GCCCCGGGGTTGTCCCGCAAGGCGCTCGAATCCTGCGACCTGGTTTTTCTTGTTTCAAGTGATGAGATTAGTCTTGAGTACGGCCGCTCTCTGGCTAAGTCGGGGGTCTGGGTTATTGATGACTCTTCCGCGTTTCGAATGGCGGCGGATGTCCCGCTGATCATTCCTGAAGTAAATGAAGGCGCATTGCGGCGCAGCAAGCGATTGATTGCGGGACCGAACTGCACGACGGCGGGTCTGGCAGTTGCGCTTAAGCCGCTTGCCGACAAAGCGGGGCTCAAGCGGCTTCGCATGGCGTCGTATCAGGCGGTATCCGGTGCGGGCCGGGAAGCGCTGTTTGAATTTTTCGGTCAGATAAAAAAGGTCGCCCGCGCGGTTAACGGGAAAAATCCCTTACCCAAGATGCCGGAGTTGAAGGCGTCGGAGTTTCCGGCTCCTATTGCGATGAGCGTTCTGCCGCATATCGGCCCGTTTGATTCTGCTGAGGATTCCAAGGAAGAGCTCAAGGTGCGAAAGGAAATGCGCAAGTTGTTCGGCCTTCCGAAGCTTGAGGTTTCAACAACCGCTGTTCGGGTTCCCGTGATTCGAGGGCATTCGCTGGCGGTTTGGGTTGAGACGAAGAAGTCTCTAACCCCCGCAGCGGCGCGTGCTGTTTTAAAGAAGGCTGCGGGAGTAAAATTATGGAAAGCAGGCCGCTATCCGACACCGGATAAACACGGAACCGGAGACCCCACCCATGTCGCGCGGGTACGCCGCAGTGGAACAAACCCGCGCGAGCTGTCACTATGGATTATTTCTGACAATTTATTAAAAGGCGCGGCGCTCAATTCAATCCAGATCGCCGACGTTTTGCTCAAGCGCGGCTGGCTTAAGCCGCGCGGCAAAGGAGGGACATGAAAGTCTCGATTTTAAAGCAATTTAGTGTATTTATGGCGAATCGCCCGGGTTCCTTGGCGAAATTAACATCTCTGTTTGCTGACGCCGAAGTGAATATCGTCGGGATCGCGTCAGAAGTCCGCGATGACTCCGGGCTTGTTCGATTGGCGATTGAAGGGGATGGGGATACCAGCGGCATTCTCTCGCGGGCGGGTTTTGCGAGCGTTGAAAGCAGGCTTTTATCGGTTGAAGCCGTTGATACTCCCGGAAAGCTGGCTGAGATTTCAAAGCGATTGGCGGATGGGGGAATCAATGTTACGACGGTCTACGGCACTGCGTTGGGAACCCAGGTTTCTCGAATTCTGATCGCTGTTGAGAATACCGACGATGCCTTGAAAATATTGGAGGCGGGCGAGTAGACCGCAGCGCGTCTAAAAATTTAAAAAGCCCCCGGCAGAATTCTGCCGGGGGCTTTTTTGTTGAAGTCTAGAAGTTAGCGTTTTGCGATCCGTCCGTTTTTTCTGCCAGGTTCGTAGAAGCGGATATGTCCGTCTTCGCTCCGTCGGAGAACAACCTTCGTTTCTCCTAGGCTCACGGCGACCGCTTCTCCAACCGGAAGTTTCTCCTCAGCAATTGGCCAGGCTTTTGTACTCAGACCGTCTTCGTGGATGACGAGGAATGAGCGGGTGTCGGCAAACCAATTCGTCTTTGGATCGACATCCGTTCCATAGAGTGTCCAGAAATTCTTCCCGGCAGTTTTAAAGATGAAGGACTTTTCTTCGAGCCGGTCGAGAATTTTTCCGGTTTTAATTTTATGGTTAGGTCCCTTGGTTCCGTTGATCGCGGTAATTTTTAGTGTGCTCCCCCGAGTCGGCGAGAATATGTTGACCGAGACCTTGATGTTGTAGAACGTTCTCTCATCGAGCTTGATATTAACGCCCTTTCCGCGCAACTCATTAACGTCTTTAATTTTGTGCAGTTGGGTTTCATCGGGTCGGGTGAGCCGCAGATAGGAGATCTCAAAAGCCGGGTCTCCAGCGACGCTCAGGTCCCAGTCCTTGTTTCCAAGTTTTCTCATGAACATGTCTGAATGAGCATCGAGGCGATCTGAGAGCTTAAATCCTCCGAGGTCTTTTCCGACTCCCACGGAGCTCGGTCCAAATCCCGGTTTCTCGAAAACCGGCGCTTCGAACTTAATGTGCGGGGGGAGTTCGGCCCCCTCCGCAACGTATTCAGTCCCTTCGATCATGTCGGTCTTGATCTTAAAGTCTTTAATCGGGGTTGCGAAAGTTGGGGCCGCAATAAGAACGGCTAGAGTGAAAATAGCGTGTTTCATCATTTTCCTCCCCGTGAGGCGAGATGTTTTTCGATCATGCGCTCGGTTGCGGAAATGTCGGCATCGTAGCGCGCGATCTTGAGATTCGCAATTTGCTGCTTGCGAAGACTTGTCCGGACTACTTCTACAAGCTTGAGTTTCGATGATTCCGTGATGTTGGGATAATCCCGATGGTCCGGATCGACTGCGACTTCCTTGAGTTTTTCCTTATTCATCCACCGATCAAGGCGGCGATAGTCCGTCGCGGCGTCTTCAATGCTGATCTCGGCGATTTCAATGCCGATTTCCGCATCCCGCTTGAGGTCCTGCAGCGCGAAGAGTCTGTTGTATAACGCGGCGAGGGCTTGGTCCCGACTGTCTTCTCCGACGTGTTGTGCGGTGAGGGTTAGGCTGCGCGCTTTTTCAACCTTAAAGTCCGGCGCGGCCGACGCGATGCACGGCATTAGCAGTGCGAGAATCAGTATCCGAGTCATGTGGGGTGGTCTCCTGTGACGTGGTGGGGTTTGATGCCGAAGCGACAGTCCCGCTTCCAGCGCGGTAAGGGTCGTCAGCCAGATCGATGAGATATAACGCTGGATCGATATTCTTGGCGAACGTGCCTTGAATCGCTCCTGCGCCGGGGTAGAACCCGCCTTGCCATTGAGAACGTGGTGTGAGCTCAAAGGTAAAGCAGAAAATTTGTTTTGCGCCCCAGGCCCAATCGCAGGTATCTCCCGTGGCGACGTAGAGTTCCGAGGATTGCATCGGCCGATATCCCGTCATGCCGCCCATTTTCTCGGCCATAACCTTGAAGGCTCCCAGGGCACGCCCATCGGCGATGGGTTCATCCGAGCCGCCCCAGGGGTAGAGCACGAGTTCGCTGAATGTGTGATAGCTCAGCATTGTCGTAATATTCGGATGACCTTCGACGAAATCGCGAACAGCCTGAGTTTCGGGTTCTGAGAATGCGGAAGGGCCGTGATAGGTATCGGATCCAGGATTGCTGGAAGCTCCCCGTCCGCCCCAACCCCATGCGTAGTTTCTATTGAGATCGACGCCGACAGTCCCGTTGGAATTACGGGTCATGTTTTTGCGGTGCCATTTGTAGTTGCCGGTGGAGATGTCGTATTCCATCCCATCGGGGTTTACGAGGGGAACAATATAGATGTCGCGTGTTTCGAGGAGCTTCTTGACGTCTTCTCGGCCCCGGTTTTTCGCGAGCCAACCGGCAAGAAGAAGCGGTACTTCTGTGGAAAGGTGCTCCCGGGCGTGATGAGTCCCGAGGAATAGGATTCCCGGTTTTTCTATGCCGTCATCCTTAAAGAATCGAATGCCGGTAAGATCGCGACCCTCAACGCTTTTACCCATTGAGAATAGGGAAGCGTATTCGGGGGCTTCCCCTTGGGCGTTATTGAGGGCACTCTGCACTTCGCCGTAATTGTGGTAGGTGCCGTCAGAAGGGGGGAAGTCGCCCGGCCCGAATTTGGTGAGGCGTGTCGCGCGAACGATTGTAAATCCCGCTTTTTGGATTATCCCGAGAATTTCGGAATCTGCGCTGCCGCTAACAACACCGCCCTCAACGCCGTCAATTGACATGCCGGTATCGGCAAGACGAGTTCGCTCACTCTTTCCGGAAGCGGCGACCTCTACCCAGTAACGGTCTTCAATCCCGGTGATGTTTTCTATATCGCGTACAGCCGCGGCATTTTGGGAAAGGAGGAGGTTTAGGTCGATCGTGGTTCCCGTCCCGTCGAAAAGAGAGGCGGCATCTTCTTGATCCGCACCCGCAAACTTCCATGCGGACAGTACAATCAGGGCCAGCGCCGCTGCTTTCCGCACGGTTTTAGCGGACCTTCGCTTGAAGGGCTCGGGAGTTGCGGTCGATATCTTTCACTTCGCGGACGATGTCTTGGACTTCCCGCTCAATGTCCCAGCCTTCAAAGGTAAAGCCCGCGCGGCGAAGATCGGAACGCAGCCACCGCGCATCGCTCTCCATCCAGCCCGCATCGGATTCCAGCCAGCCTGCGTCACTCGCGACGCGATTGGCAGGGGAAACGGATTCAGGTGATTTTTTAGCGGTTTGGAGGATTTGCCGTAAGGTCAAGGAGGCTCGATCGAGATCCCGGTTAAGGTCGCGCATATCCCACAAGGCGCGCCGGATGTCGTTTCTCAGCATCGGATCTTGGCGGTTTTGGTCGCGGTTGCGATCATTGGCGAGTTGTTTGGCCCGTCGGCTGATATCGGAAATTTTCCGCTTAACGTCCCGGAGGTCCCAGCGGTATCGGCCGAGATCATGACCGAGGGAGTTGATGCGGGAAGCCTGTGTCGCGTCCTTGGCTTCAATCTGCTTTTTCCGGGTTTGCTTAACCTGGGAGCGGATTGAGTTTAGTGCGCTTTCGAATGAAACCGTTGGTGCTGCAAAAAGGGAATGAGTTAGTAAGGGTAGGGCGAGCAGGGCGGCTGTTAGTGTTCTAGTCATCAATACCTCCAGGCCAAAGGGCCTAGGGCATTGTAGGACTATCGCTCCCTGGGGGTCAACGCGTTTTTGTCGTTATTGTCGTTTTTTTAAGGGGGTTTAATCTCCAGCCTCTGCAGGCACGAATCCGACGGCTTGCGATACCGGCTGCACGTAGGCGAATCCTTCCCCCGGCAGGTTTAAATTACCCGAATCGGCGATGGCTTTCAGTACCTTTTCGGTGGTTTCCCGTTTTGTAACGACCCAGAGGACCTGTTTTTCCCCTTCGATGAGGGTGCCGGCGTAGCCGAGACCTTCCTTTACCCCC
>JBFIEP010000237.1:0-4957 GCA_041603335.1 Elusimicrobiota bacterium
CGGCACCGCCGCCGGCGCCCCCACCGCTTCCCGCCCCCCCCGCACCGGGACCAACCCCGGGGGAGACGGCAAACCCGCCGCGAAAGCCTTTTGAGTTCAGGCTCACGGTCGCCCCTGCCTGTAGGTCAAAGGTCCCGACGTTGAAACTCGCCGAGACTGTTGAGGCTTCGACAGCCCCCGTGTGCGTCACGAGCGACCCGGACTCAAGGATGACCGAGCCGGCCAACACCGGCTCGGTCCCGTCAAATTGGATACCCGCCCCCGGTCGGATCAAAAGCTGTCCTGAGACGATGATGCCGGTCGACGTATAAAGCGTGGTTGCAGTAGTACCATCGCCCACAACCAGCGATGCCACATTTACGACTGCCGTATTTCCAGCCACAAGAACAACACTCGAAGAAATCGTGACATCATCCACCGATGCTGGAACACCAAACGGAAACCAATTAGAACCATCCCCCCACGTCGTTCCGTCTCCCTGACCGCTCCATTGCACAGACGCGGCGTGACCCGACGCAGCGGGAAGCGCGAGGAACAAGGAGAGAAGGAGTCGGAAAGAAAACGATGGCATCAGGTTTATTTTCGTTGGTCGGCGATTTTTCGCATCTCCTCGGCAAATTCAGGATTTTGCTTTAAGACATACTGGAAGTCCCGTGACAGTAAAACGAACAAGCGGGTGGTTTCCTGGGCAACGATCGAGGCGTTCCGAGGTTCGGAGGATAATAGCGCCATCTCCCCGAAGAAACTTCCCGGTCCCAGGTCGGCAACAGGCTTAGAGAAAAACAGGAAGGTATTAACCCGGACCTTTACCGAGCCATCGTAGAGGATGTAAAAGGCATCGCCGACATCCCCCTGGTTGAAGACGGATTCACCGGATGTGTAGCGCATCAAAAGAATGTAGGGAAGGATCATCTCTAATTGACCGATTGTCATCGGCGCGAAAAAATCGACCTTTCTCAAACTCGTTGCCAGATGGCCGTAATCCAAATCCGTCAGTTCAAGCTTTTCCATAATTTCCCCCTTTAAAATTCGATTCCTAATCCGGTTAAGACGCTGAGTGCGGTGTAGTTGTAGCGATAAAATTGTTCAAAGTTTTGATTTGACGTCGCCCCCGAGGTTTCGACTTCCCCAATAAATCGAAGCCGCGTTCCAAGGGGGTAATTAAGACGGAGAGAAACGTTCCAAAGCGACTGTTCCGCCGATTCGTCGATTGTGCGTCCCGAAGCCGTTTGTGCCTTTCGATGCCCCCACGAACGCCGTGTCCACCCTGTTTCAAACGCCACAACGACCGGGCGGCGATCATCCCCCAACTCCAGGGCGACGCTCGGAGCAATCCCCATCTCAAAGAGGTTGTAGTACCGTGGGGAGAAAACCCCTTGAGCGGCATCGTAGCGGCTTTGATTTGAAACCGTCGCTGCGGCGGTCAATCTCAATCCGGGGACGATGCGAAGCTCACGGCGAATTTCCCGCCCGACGGTAATTTGGCCGGACGCTCGGGTAATAAGATCGATTCGGGATCGCCCTGTCAGCAGTCCGTCCCCACCCACGACGGGCTGGGATCCGAAACGCCGCCGCTCAAACGACATGGCACCGTGAAAACGCGCTTCGCGGATTAACGGAAATGGGGAGGACAACGCGGTATAGAGAGTCTGGGCCGAATAATCGAGAATCCTGTCACCGGCAAGCTCACGCGCAAGCGGAGCCCCGTTAAAGTCCACCTTGGACTTTGATTCGAGCGTTCGATATCTCGGGAAAATCACAACCGAGTAGTCCAGTCCTAGTCGAAATCCCACCTGCTCTTGTTGGGGGAGTTCTATTTCAAATCCTGCGACTGCGCTTTGAGAATCGAAGAGTCCCTTATTCCAAAATTCATCGCGGGTCTCCTTCAACAATTCCATCCGGTAGCGAAGAGAAGGCTTAAACCGCCATCTGGAATTCTCCGGAGAGTAGACCGGTTTGATCCCAACAGCGTGGGTCATCCGCTGCTGGAAAAGCGTTCCAGGACCGACCGGTTGGGAAAGGGGTTTGGTGCCTTCATACTCGGTATCGAGAGAACCCAAGAGCGACCAGCGGGGATTAAATACCGCCGCGACCGCGCCGCGCAGTTTGAGATTTCCACTCATCCCTGCCCGTTCGCCGCGGAACGCATATTGTCCTCCCAGTAGGCGTATAGAGGCAACCGACTGCCAATCCGCTCCTAAAGCGGATCCGCCGCACAATACCGTCATAAGGACCACTCCAAGGCCCAAGCGTTGTCTTTTCATGTTACGCCGTTACTTTATCAGGCCCGTCAAAACCATCAATCGAGACGATACGAACAAATCTATTTTCCGTCCTCCAAACTCGGTGGCGGATATCACATGCTGTAGATTAAAGTCCAACAATCGAGTCTGAAACCCGGTCCCGGCGGTTCCCGCACCGAAGTCGCTTGACGACACAACCCCTTGATCGCCGTCGACCACAAAATTATCCGTATTAAGAAACGCCCCGTCGGAATAGGACTCGATAACGCTTTGACGCATCACCGTTGAATCCGGATAGCTCGACGACTCCGTCCGGGACGCGAGAAATCCCGTCCCATCAAGATAGGCATTGGTCGCGGTCAAAGCCGCTCCACTGATCGGGTCGTTGGATGTGGAAGCAACCGCTTCGCTCTGCGCCTGGATATTCGTACCGGTCCACCCGCGCTTCAATTTTCCGTTGAGGTAGATTCCGAATTGATCGAACAGCGGAACAAAAACAGAGCGGCCCGCGACGCCCACATACGAATCGGATTTGGAATCAAAAACAGTGCTGACATCATCGGTTGCGTCGGCATTGGCGTTCAGGTCAACGGCATGCCCCCCCGATGCACGCGTGCGGATGTTATCATCCCCATTGGAGAGGCCGATGTCGTATCCCGTCAATGTCCGGCCTCCCATCGTATCGACCCGGCCGAACATCTCGCCCCACACCGACGACAATTCCTCCGGCAATCCGGAATTAAAGGTCGCCTGATAATAAAAATAGTCGATCGCCGAACCCCGGCCTGTCAGGGAAACGTATTTAAATTTATTTGGAGCCGGGCGCATGATATAAGACTCCGTGCGGACACGATTTCCATCCCGGTCGATCAAGGCTTTCCCATGCTCGAGCTCTCCCCGCCGCACGCTCGCCGCCCCTTGAGACATACGGCTATCGCGTTCAGCGTCGTACCCCATTTCCTTACGCAAATTAACCGCAGCGGATGCCTTTCGCATTTGAGACCCGGTCGGCAGGATTCGGGGAACCGCCATCCCGCGAAGATCGACCCGCAAACTCTCCCGCGGCCGAAGCAAGGCCTGATGCCCCCGGTTGTCTTCAATCCCGAGCAGCCCCTCGAAGAGTTGATAGGTCGTTCTTCCCCCCGCCAACACCGTCGCCCTAAACGAGGCGCCCGATTCCCGTACCGCCGCCACGGCCGTCGGTGTAATCAAACGTGTTCGCGCTCCTCGCTCATCGAGGATCGCCGTTCCCAAGACGAGACGCAGCAAGCGCCGCTCTCCAGTAATCGATTCAAGAATAAGCGAAGCATCGCCCTCGAGGACCATCCGGGATCCGTCGAAAAATACGATCGTTGCAGACCCTCCCGGTCCCGTCCGAATTTTTTCCCCGGAAGAAAGCGTGCGCGGCACCCGCGAGATGGCATGCCAGGGCCCAAACCCGACCGCCTGAACCTGGACCAACCCGCTTACGCGGCGAAGCGAGGCGGCTCGCAGCGGCAGAGCCGCAAGGAGCACTATTAGGGTAACTATGGTTCTAGTAAAAAAATATTTTTTCATACGCACAAAAGTCCGACGTCCGTTCCCATGGGGAACGGAGCGCTCGGCGGGGTCCAATTACGCCTTAATCAGTTTAGGATAGCCGCCGGGTAGCGGATTGCAATACCCGGGAGAAGGTGATTAACATCACCGTAACATTGGAAAAATCGGGATTATTTGAACTTCACAAGGGTGGAGAATGATCCGCTCATCATCGAGAACGAAGCCCATGACGACGAATCAGCGATCCGCTTCTGGTTGAGCAAGAACATCCCGTACTCCCGGCTCTCTGCCCCGCGCATACCGGGACATATGTTCATCTCCGAAAATCCGCCGCGCCTCCATGGCGTTGTGCTCGGCGCACAAGATGCGAAGATTTCGCGGATCATCCGACGGGCCGCCGAGAGCCCATGGGGTGAGGTGATCGATGTGAAGGAACTCGGTCGCAAAGCAGCGCTTGCCGTCCTTGCCGACGAACGCGCACCGGCCCGCGTCGCGACGCCAAACCTCGTCCCGGACCCGTTGCGGGATGCGCCTGCTTCGGGCACTCTCCGGCCGGCAGTCCGCTTGCTGATCGTCCGTTTGGGCGTTGGATCCGGGTGAACGTCCGGCCCGCCGTACTCTGCGCGCGTGTCGGCGCTCCGGATCAATCTTCTTGAGCAGGGATTCCAGGGCGTCCATAAAGATATCTTCGAAGCGTCCGGCCGGGAACTTATGCCGAAGAAGCTGCCGAGCCCTCTTGAGACACTCATACAATGCCTCGTCTGCCGTGAAGCGGATCTCCACCCATTCCAGATTAACCGGATCTACGGTCGCCGGTTTCGGATCCTCCATGTCCGCCCGAGGTTTCACGCCGCCATCCTCTTCTCGCTGCGCCGGGTGACCTGCCCCGAGGGGAAGGTCGACCGATCCGGGCGAATTCCGCTGCGGCAGGGAATGTTTTTTCTTGCCCCGCCCGAGATGGCGCACCTGATCGCGTGGGGCTGGCCGCGGCGCCAGATTCGAAACGACACGGTCGACCTCCAGCCAAGACTTACCCTCGCACTCGTTGAGGAGGCTTTTATAGTTGCTCTCGGTCAGATGCGGCGCGAGCAGGGAAACGGCACTAAGGCCGATCCTTCCGCTCGACACCCTTCGGTAGATGATAGGGAATTCGGCCGCGGCCCGAGCGGCATGGA
>JBFIEP010000238.1:0-4926 GCA_041603335.1 Elusimicrobiota bacterium
AGGAAGAGGCTGCTGCCGAGGTTGTCGAAGAAGCTTCCGGCGAAGTCGTCGAAGAGGCCGTCGGCGAAGTCATCGAAGACGCTGTCGAAGAGATTGTTGAAGAAGACTCCGAAGAAGAGTCGCCGAAGGGCGCTTAATCTCTGATGCGCCGCGGACCGTTGCTGGGGATCTTCGTTTTTCTTACCTGCACGCTCGGTGGTTACAAGCTTGGACTCTACCGTCGCGACGTCCGTTTGCGGCAAGCACAGGAAAATTTGGAGCGCGCCGCTCAAGAGGCAATCAAGCCGGTGCCTGTTGTGGAGCCGGTGGCGATTTCAACCGAAGCGCTTTCCGCGCCTCTGCCTAGCGATTTTCGCCGCGGTGAGAGTGTTCCCAAGGTTCTTGAATGAGGGTCGTGCTTGCGGCCAGCGAAGGCGTGCCGTTTTGCAAGACCGGCGGGCTTGCGGATGTCGTTGGCGCGCTGCCTAAGGCATTGGGAGACCGGGATATTTCAGTTTCCACCTTTCTTCCCTATTACCGTGTCATTAGAGAAGGTTTCCCGGCACCCTCCCCGGTTGGAAATGTTTCAGTTGAAATTGACGGAAAATCCGTTGCCGCCCGGCTGCTTCAATCAGACGGCTTCGTGTTTATCGATTGCCCTCGTTTCTTTGACCGAGACGGACTCTATGGCGATGACGAGGGAGAGCATCCCGACAACGATGACCGTTTCGCATTTTTCGCGCGTGCGGTGTTGGAGGGGGCGCGGCTGCTTTTTGATTCCGTTGACGTTTTCCACGTTCATGATTGGCAAGCCGGACTCCTTCCCCTTTTCTTGAAGTCGCTTTATGTCGATGATCCGGTGATTGGAAATGCCGCGACTGTCGCGACGATCCATAACCTCGCGTTTCAGGGTAATTATCCGAAGGATCGTGTTGCTCGGTACGGATTGCCATGGTCTGTCTTTACATCGGAAGGGGTTGAGTTTTACGACCAATTGAGTTTTTTGAAAGCCGCGTTGGTTTGGGCGGATAGAATCAACGCGGTGAGTCCTACCTATGCGCGTGAAATTACCACCACGGAATTCGGCAGTGGGTTCGACGGAGTTTTGCGGGCTCGGGGCGGGGATTTGTCGGGAATACTGAACGGTATCGATGTTGACGTTTGGAACCCTTCAACGGATATTCATCTTTCTAAAACCTATGGTGTTAAGGATTTTGTTGAAGGGAAAGCTGTCTGTAAATCGGCGCTGCAAAAAGAGGCGGGGCTTGATCAGGACCCTTCCGCCTGTGTATTCGCTTCGGTGACGCGGGTGAGCCACCAGAAAGGGTTGGACCTCGTCTTGGATTCTCTCGAGTTGCGTATAAAAAAAGGGGATCAGTTCGTTCTATTGGGGCAGGGGGATCCCTCGCTGCTTAGCCGATTTAAGGCATTCGCGCAGCGGTACACGGGACGCGTGCATCTGCATGATTCTTTTGATGAACCCTTTGCCCACCGAATTTACGCGGGTGCCGATATATTTCTCATGCCGTCACGTTTCGAACCGTGCGGGCTTGGGCAGATGATTGCAATGCGTTACGGAACACTTCCGATCGCGGTCGAAACCGGGGGATTAGCGGATACGGTGCGACCGCATGGATTTCTTGCCGCGTCTCCTAAACGTGCGTCAATAAAGGGCGTCGTCGAGGCTGCTCGAAAGGCATTTGACAAACAATCGGCGTGGCATGCCCGCGTCCGCGAGGCGATGCGAACGGACTTCTCGTGGCGCGTCTCGGCCGAGCGTTACGAAGCGCTTTACCGCAGTGCGGTTGATGTCGCTAATCATCGCTAACCTTCCCCGGGCAGGGGTGCTGCTGGCGATTTTCGCCGCAGGGTTTGGGGTCTATGAGGAACGCTTCCGTGGTGCGCGATCGGCAGCGGCGGCTCTAGAGGATAGGGAAGTGCAGCGCCTATGCGCAAAGGAAGGCTACCCCTCCTCCTATTATTGGGAGAGATTCCGGACGATGGGGGGACGGTTGGCCGTGGTGCGCTCGGAGCCTCTTGCGGTGTTTCTCAAGGCCGGGACGGCTGTCCGTTTCAATAAAGAAGAGGTCGATCGAATGCTTGCATCGGGGGCTATGGCCGAGGATGCTCCTCTGGTCCCCGGGTCGGTTTGGACGAAGGACCCCGCCCTTGCCCAGCGTTTCCAGCGGGCTTCGGAAGCTGCGGGTCTCCCTGTTGGAGAGAAAACCTATAAAGGAAGAATTGTCTTCTCGGTTCCAAGCGGAGCTAGGTTCAATGCCGGATTTGACCCTGAGAGGATTTCGATATTACGTGCACTCGGTTTAACTCCAGCCTACTTAGTGCAAAGTCGCGCTGACTTAAATCTCGCGCTTGAAGATACGAAGCCTTCTGTTTTGTGGATCGCGGCGGACCTGCCGGGCTTTAGGCGGTCTACCGCGATTTTTGATTCCGATCAGGTTCGTCGTGTCAGGGAGGTCCCACCCGGCGTTGGTCCGCGACAGGTGTTGGCTGCTTCCCGCGGAGAACGGTTCCTGCTTTTTAACTTCGATGATGCCGATTCTGTCGAAGGGAGTCTGGACCGTTTCCGTGACCGGTTTTCGGCTTTTCGCCGTGCCGGATTGGGAGCGGGTCCGGTTGCCGCCATGCCGATGGGAAGGCAGGTTTCGATTCGGGAGCGGTGGGCGCGTCGGCTTTTGCTTGTGATTACCTTTGTTTTTGGACCTTTTTTAGTGCTTCGATTTGCCGGATTGCGTAAAACCAAGCCGGCGTTTCTTGCGCTGGTGTTTTTTGGGGCGGTGCTTGCCGGATTGGTAGGACGCTTGGGCGCGGCTCCAGTTGACTATTGGCTTGCCCCCTGGTACCCGGTGGGCGGGTCCTGGATCGCGCGGCATTGGCCTGCGGTAATTCTTGGATGGCCCGTTTTGGCATTGGGGCGGCGTTGGGCTGGATTTGCCGCTCCCTTAGGGGTGGTTTGGGTCGTTTCAAATGTCCGCCTTCCCGTCGAGACGGCGCTTTTTGAGGCCTCGGCTGCCGCAGCCGTCGGCCTGGTCTTAGGGGGGGGTATTTTTACGGCAAAACGGGCGTACGAACGGGGCTGAGCTGTGGTACAATGGACCTAGATGAAATTGGGCCCTTTGTTAACAGCGATTTGCGCGGGTGCGGTTCTTGGAACCGGCTCTTTCGCGGCTGATTTCAACGCCAGCTTTTTTGGCGAGAAGCCCGGAACCCCTTTCGAGATATCGCCCGAGGTGGGAGACCACCAGGAATCTTGGTCGCGCCAGCACGGTGAACATGCAAGCGATGCGATCGAGGCACCGGTCGAGAATCCTGTCTATGAGCGCGGATCCACCGGAGTGGAGCGCGACAAGCAGTGGGAAAATTTTGATGAATCCGTGCGGGCGGGTCAGGCGGCTCATGCCCCTTGGCCCATTCGGGAGCGTGAAGCGGAGCCGCGGGTTCAGCGTTGGCCCGGAGTTTTACGCGGCCCGAAAGAGGAACCTGCGGTTTCTGCTGAAAAAGAAGATTTGCGCGACGCTCCCGCCGCGCTCCATGGAAATCCAAGCGCGGTTTCGTTATGGTCGGGCTTGAGTCAGCCGATGATGCTGCCAGCAAATAAGGTCGATAATGCGTCTTCCCTGCAGGCCCGGGAGTTGGGGCGGATCGACTACGAGAATAAAATTTTGGGAGCGGGAATAGGCAATGACGGCGCTGTCGCCGGTTCCGAATCCGAGACCCTGGGTGCGGAGCGTAAGGGAATGCGCGCGGTTGTTGTGCTCCTGGACCTTTCTGATTCGCCGGGCGATATTTGGCCGGTCTTGCGATCCTTGCCCGCAGAAAATCTTAAGATCGATTCTAAGGAAAAGCCGGAATATTTAGGAGCGACGCGTTCGCGTGCTTTAATCCGCGGTTGGGTTCCTGCCGGAAGATCAGCGTTTCTATTGCGGTCTGAAAAAATTCTGCGTGTTGAGACTTCCCGTAAGAAAAAAGCTCCGACCGGATTCGGGCGCGAGCCGGAGACGAAATTATTGATTGGCGTGCGAATCCCCGTGGAGGTTTCCCCAAATGCGGCGGTGCGGTCGGCACTTCGTCGGTTGGGGAAAACGGCTGGATTTCGTTTCGATAAGGCGCTCGCCTACCAACAGATTCCAGGCTCGAGCCAGTTGGCCATTGTCGTCTCGGGCTCTGTCCCTATTGGCAATATCGAGCGAGTGATGAAGGATCCTGCGATCGTAAAGGTTATGCCCGCCCCAAAACCTCGTAAGCCGGCTCCGGTTAAGGCCAAGACTCCGCCGAATCAAAAGCTTGCCTCCTTTCTAATCGACGAAAATCCGACATTTCTTCCGGTCCTTTTAATTGGGGGATGGCTTCTTCTTCAGGCTGCGTCCTCCAAGCGCCGCCGCGGAATCCGGCTGTAATATTCGTTTCAGCCCTCTCGTAAAGGTACTATTAAGGTAGACGGTATTGACAACCCGCTATTTGGCGGCTATTTTGTCTAGGTGCGCCGACCTCCAGAGAATGGAGGTCCTTTTATTTGAAAACGATGAAAAATAAATCGATTCAATGGTCGATGCCTCTTTTAATGGCAGGCTTAATCGCGGGAATTCTTGGCGAGAGCTTGTTCTTTTTCCGAGCCCATGCAACGGAAGCCGAGCATGCCCTGTCATCGGATTTTAAAATTATTGTTTTTCTGAATGATTCCGTGGACGATGCGCGGGCGAGCGTCGTCGGCGAAAAGATTGCCGCTCTCCCTGAGACGTTCCGTGCCGTCTTTGTGACCCCGGAAGAGGCTCTCGCCCGTATTGAGGCTCGAGACCCGACTGTCTTTCGCTCTGTTGCGTTAATGGGCGAAAATCCGCTCCAGGGTGCGTTTGAAGTTGAGTTACGCCGAAATGCGATGGGCTTACTGCCTTCATGGGCGGAACGGGTTCGGGATTTCGATGAAGTCGA
>JBFIEP010000239.1:0-4924 GCA_041603335.1 Elusimicrobiota bacterium
CAACAGCAGTCCCGATCATTTCCAGTTCCGCTTTCGGATCGGCGAGCACGGCGGCAACCGCTTCGTTGTCCGCGAGTTCCAGCGCCGCGACACGGACATTGAGGTCGACGTCCTTAAGACCCGCTTGGATCCACCCGGGTCCGCTTTTGGGCAGATGCTTGGCGCTCTTTATAACCGCGCGCCGAATGCGCCAATCCAGATCATTAACCAGGGGGGCGAATTCCTCGGCGACCTCTTCCTTTAGCAGCTCCGCCAGGCGTTCCACGGCGGCGGCGTGTACAAAGGGCGATGGGTCTTTAAGCAGGCGTCGAATGGGAATTGGGTTTGCGAGATTTTTCGCGGACGCCGCCCGGACGTGAATAGAGGGGTCCTTGAGGGTTTTTGCGAGGATGAGCGAGGGAGACTTCGCAGCGGCGAGCAAATTCACAGCGGCGGTGCGGACTCCGGCGTCGGAATCGGAAAGGGCTTTTAGGCCGGCTTGATTGGAAGTTTTATCGCCGATTTTTGCGAGTCCTCGAAGAGCAAAGAGCCGCGTTGCGGCATCCTCATCGCGTAGAACACGCAGCAGTGCGGAGATTGCTCTCGGTTCGGCGAATCGGGAGAATGCGTAGGTCGACAGCATGCGGGTTTGGGAATCCCGGTCGCCTATTCCTTGGGTTAACGCCTTGACCGTCGCCGTTGAGTATTCCGGGATTCGTTTGAGGGTGCGCAGCCGGAAAAGTCCCATCGCGGCTTCTCTGCGGACAAGAGCCGAGGAATCATTCATCAAGGTGATCAGCCTTTTTTCAGCGTCCTTCCCGCCGGTTTTTCCGAGGGCTTCCGCGGACGCAGCGCGCACGCGTTTCTTGCGGTCACCCGAGCTGTGAATCAAGGCTGCTGTGATGGAATTTGCCGGCGAGGAGGAGGCGTCGATCGAAAGCTGTCCGAGCGCCCATGCGGCTTCTTCCCGGATCGCGGGTTTTTTATCTTTCAGTGCGAGGTTAAGTGATTCCGCGTAGTATTGGGATTGTATCCGGGCCATTGCGCGTGCGGCGCGAAGACGATCCTCGGTAGTTCCGGTTTTAAGCGTCTCTATAAGGACTGCTGAGGCGGATTCCCGAGTGTCCTCTGCGAGGGTTATGGGATCGGAGGCGTAGGCGGCGATCGCGAGAAGGGGAATTAAAAAATTAAGCATGGAAATTCAGCGTGTGTTCATTATCCATCTTTTTGATGGAGCGCTCTCAAGAGCATCTAAATCGACGGAAGTCATATAAACGGAATACACGGTTTTTTTCCGAAGTCCTTTGATTGTATAGGTCCGCTGATCCGCAGAGACTTTTAAAGGGAGGCGAGGTTTCCCGTTTTTGACGCTGCAGTAGATGCGGTACCCTGAAATTTTTTCCGGATTTTCCGGAGGCGACCAACTCATGCTAATTGAGGTGCCTTTACTTTTAATGGTGCCGATGGCAGGGGGGAGTTGGCCTTTTGAGGCTTCCGGTTTCATGAGGCGGGGCTCGGAGAGTCCGCCGACCTGTTTGTCTTTTCCCACCGCCGCGACAGAGAAAAAATAGACCCCGCCGTTGCGAAGGTTCTTGATTTTGGCCGAGGTTTTTTTTACGGATTTTACCAGCGTGGGTTTTGCCGGGTGAGCGCCTATGTAAATGTTGTATTCCGCGATCCCTGTATGGGGGGCCTCCCAGGAAAGGGCGACGCTCTCGTGTCCGGCTTTTAGTTTTACATCCTTAACCGTGTCGGGCCAGGACCCGCCTTTGGTAACGAGGCTCTTTTGGAATAGGGGAGCCGGTGCGGTAGGGTCGCGGCCGCGCACGCGCAGGTAAAAGAAATATTGCTCCAAACGCTGCAGGCCGAACCATTGAATCCGGGCTTCCCGTCCGCCATCGACGTCTTCAAGGGTCAGAATGTCGGAATCGATCGGGATTCGCTTTGCGTGCAGGAGTTCGTCCTCGCGGATGCGTTCCCCGGCGTAGCGCAAATCGAGAAAATAGTCCGATCCAAGGGCGAGGTCCTGTGTGTTTGCGAGGAGGATCGTTGCGGTGAAATCCCCTTTCTCGATTTCCTCAACGGTGAACTTTTTGATTCCGGGAAGGGCCGCGGATTTCTTGTAGCAGGTCGAAGGCGGCGGTTCCACTCTATTGAGTTCGGGGGTTGAGTAGTAATTTGTCCATTTCACGCCTTTCATCGCGGTGTGCAAATCCGCATCGAGGTTGTAGAAGTCGCTTTGTGTCGGGTCTGCGTAATTTAAGAGGTAGAGATGGAACCCATCCTTCTTTGCGGCTTGGGAGAGGATGCTCTCTTTGAGGGTGTCGGTGTTGCTTCGGAGCCAGGGATGCGGGATGCCTATCTTACGATGCCAGTCCCACTCGCTGATAAAGCTCTCGAACATGAGCCCGTCAATGGCGGGACGGAATAGTTTGGGGTAAGACTTCAGAAGGAATAATCCGCGATTGGCGAGAATGTAGGAATCCGGGAATGCGCTTCCGATGTCCCAGACGAGACGCGCCATCTCTCCCTGCATCCATCCGTATTTCCCCCAAGGAGAGGCGGTATCGAGGGTGTCTAGAAAAAATCCGTCAACATCGAAGCGGCGTTTTAGCTCGCGCATGCGGGCGAGACGGTTCTTTTTCCAAGCGGAATCACCGGCGCGGACAAAGTAGCTGCCCCAGCGTCCGTTTTCATCGGGGAGCCCGTCTTTGTCTGCATCTAAAAACCATGACGGGTATCCGGTTTCACCCGCTTTCTCAGGGCCGAGCGGTACATTTTGGGTCTCGCCGATTGAAACGTAGGCGATGACCTTCGTCTTGCCGCCGCGTTTAAGCTGTTTAATTAGGGAAGGCGTGATATTGTCCATCGCCTCTCCCGGGTGGAGGACGATGAGTTCAAAGGGTTCGGCTTTTTCGATTTCTACAGGAGTCCATTTCCCATAATAAACGAGATAGTTTTTAGGCGCGAAGGAACTGCTATGGATCGCCGCTGCGGGTGAGACTAGCAGTGATAGGATTATTGTGACGAGCGTCATATCTCTCAGTGTGCCAAAATTTTATAGTTCCCTAAAGCCCGCTGCTGGGAAGGAGAATTTATATGTCTGAATCGATTCACGGACACGATGTTATGGAGATGATGGTCGCCTCTGAGAAAACCTATTCCCGGGAGACGCTTGAGTTGGCGATCAATGAGAAGTTCGGTTCCGAGGCGCGGTTTCATGTTTGTTCGGCATCGGATATGACGGCCAAGGAATTAATCGTGTGTCTCAAGGAAAAGGGAAAGTTCGTCGGTCCCGAAGACGCTTTTAAGACCGAAGCCAGCCACATCTGCAAGCACTAAACGTTAGCTGGAAAGGGCTTCTGCGATGATGCGTTCGACGTCGGCCTTTTGCGGCTGCGTGAACTTCTCAAGATCGTAGTTCAGTGCCACGCCCGGTGTCGCCTTGCCGGCTAACAGCCGCGGGCGGGTCTTGAGATCGTCCCAGCATTCATCCACGAGACGGCGAATCAGGTGTTCGCCGAAATTGGCGATCTCGGTCTCTTCGTTGATGAAGATGACTTTTCCGGTTTTCTTTACGGAAGCCTTGATCGCCTCCCAGTCATAAGGGATTATCGAACGCAGGTCGATTACCTCTATCGAGGCATCCATCGATTCTACGACGCGCTCGCAAATCGGCGCCATTCGTCCGTGGGTGATAATAGTAAGGTCGCTTCCTTCAATGGCGATTCGTGCCTTTCCGATTTCGACGGTGTAATCGGTGAGGGCCGGCCAGTTCGGCTTCCATTGGGAGCGATCCCCGACGGGGGCGTCGATCATTTTTGAAAGTTCTTTAGGGTCTTCGGGTTCCCCGGGGATAAGTTCTTTTCCGCGCGCGCGCAGAAGTACCTTGGGCTTCAGGTAGAGCACCGGATCGTCGCTTTTAATAGAGGCAAGCATGAGCCCGTAGGCGTCCTTGGCGTTGGAGGGGCAAACGACCTTCATGCCGTGGATCTTTGATGCGATGGAATCAAAAGAATGGGAGTGATAGAGCGACCCATGAATCCCCGATCCGGTCGGAGACATGATGACCAGCGGCGTTTTAAATTGGCCGCCCGAGGCCCAATGACTGTTGCCCGCGAGCTTTAGGAGATCAATGACGTTGAAGATGTAGTCGACGAACTGAATCTCAGCCACCGGCCGTTGTCCGGCCCAGGCGAGTCCGAGCGCGGCACCGATAATGCCGCGCTCATCAAGCGGGGCATTCCATGCTGTTTTCAGACCTTGGGTTGCGGTGAAAACGCCGCCAAGAGGGGGGCCGACGTCTTCTCCGAAAATTTCTTTGACGCCGAGGTTTTCCTCTCCGTAGTGAAGGGCCATGCGAATCGCTTGGGCGATATTTGCCATATCAGGACCCTCCCTTTGTCGGATAGGAATCGGGCATGCCGTCGGCGAAGACATCCTCCCAGATGGTCTCTGGTTTTGGAAAGGATTCCGCACGAACGATTTTCCGGTTTTTGTCTAAAACAGCGCTTTCTTCAGCGTGAACGGCTTCCAGTTCTTCGGATTTCGCAGCGCTGCGCTTAATCAGTTCTTCCTCGAACATCTTGAGGCAATCCGCTTCGGGGATGCGGTTTGCACCGGAGGAGGAAGAGTGTCCGTAAAGCCGGCTTACCTTTGAGACCAGCAGATAAGGGGTTCGTTTCGTGCGTACATGGGTGATGGCTTCTTCAAGTGCGGACCAAGAGGCTGCGACATTGTTGCCGTCAACCGTCTTGCCCGGCATGTTGGGGAAGGCATTCGCCCAATCGGCGATATCTTTCTCTCCGTGTTGGCCGCTTTTTTCCGTGGAAATGCCGTAGCCGTTGTCTGTGACGATGATGAGAATGGGCAATGGGAGCTGGGGGCGATTGGCCCACACGAGGCACGAGTGAAAGTCGCCTTCGGCGGTTCCCGCGTCGCCGCC
>JBFIEP010000240.1:0-4915 GCA_041603335.1 Elusimicrobiota bacterium
GCGCTGATCGACAATATCAAAACCCGCGGGTTTGTTGGGTTTGTCTCGAATCCTGTCGGTACTGACACCTCCGACCGCGCAGCCGGCGGCGGATTCCAGGTCGGAACACAAACCGAGCTCACCCTTACCAAGTCCCAGAAGGAAGTGGTGTCCAAACGCATCGCGAGTGTCTACGCGGCGGGACTTCTTCTGCAGACGCGGATGCTTGATATGACCGAGCGCTGGCAGGCGTCGGTTGCCGAGATTCTTGAGGCGCGTTGGGAGCGTGATTTGGCGCTCTATATGGCGGAAAATTCGGGGGATGAAGTTCTCGCGGCCGATGGAGCCGCCAAGGTCGTCGCCGCCGAGGCGCGTTTGCACCAAGCGCGCCTGCGCTACAACATGCTGACAGGCCGGTCCCCGGAAGCCGCCTTCATATTTGAAGACGTCAATCCGCGGGATATGGATATTTTGATGGTGACCCTTGGTCAGGCCCTTGCGCAGCCAAAACCGTTGACGAAGTTATTCTCGAAACTCTCGCCGGCTGAAATGGATCTTCCAGAGGCTTCTTTTAATCTAATGGATTGGATTCCGTGGGTGGAACAGTTGACCCTGTGGTTTGGTGTTCAATTCAAGGATGTCCTCGCCAATCAGGTCTTAGGCGGCGGGATCTCTGTCCGGCTTCCGATTTATGATCCTTACAGCACTCACCGGGATAAAGCCCTTGTCCTCGAAGCCGACGCGATTATCCTGGAAATGTATGAAACCTTCCAGGAAACCCGCCTGAAGGCCGCTTCCGAAAAGCGTGAGGCCGAAGGGTATATGGCTCAAATTTCCCTCCTGAAACCCCAAGGTCCGATAGCGGCTCAGGCGGTGGCAGACATGATACGGCGCTACCGCAACGGCCTGGCCCGTCAGGATGAGTTATGGGGCGCTATGCGGCGTTGGTATTTCATCATGACGAGCCTGTTGGATGCACGCGTGCAGGCATCGCTCAAGGATGCATGGGCGCGTCTGGATCAAGAGCAGGCCGATTCCCTCTTTGAGCCGGGACAGCGTCCGAGTGGATCGGGCAATGTCGTTGATTTAGACCGCGCGCTCGATGTTGTGCAGTCAGGTGATGCGGGCCTCGCGGGACTGGCAAAACGTTCTCAAGCGGCAGCCCAGCTTCTCGAGGCTGCGGACAAAAGAATCGAAAAGGTCGCCGTTGATATCAATCTAGGGATAAATATAACCGCGGAGGGAATCGCGTTATTGCCCGCGCTCGGCGTCACGGGGCTTGGTATCTATCCCGTTGTTTCTATCCGGATGAAGCCCGAGGACCTCCGCCTGTTGGAACGGTCGCGTCGCGGGGCGGAAGTCCGCCTCGCTAATCATATGGCCGTGAGCGTCGCCGGCGATTTAGGCCTCCAATTTTTTAGCGCTTATTCTTCATATGAGGCGGGTGCTAAAACGATTGCCCTGTATGAGCGCGAGCCCTATTCCTTGGAGCGGGATTTAAAACTTGCCGCCTTGCGGGCACGGCAGAAGCAATTACAGGCAGCCATCAATCAAATGCTGGGTCGAAAATTTGACGACCCGCTCTCTTTGTCCTTGTCGGCAGACGCCGCTCTTGTCCAATTCGTTAGCCGGGTCCAACGGGAAAAGGCTCTGGAGTCGCGTATGGCGGCCCTCGCTGAAAAGGTGCGTGTCGCCCGCGCGGTCGAGGAAATCGTCGATAAGAATTTAAAGGTCCAGGATATTCGAATTGATCCTGTTTCGTTAATCGGCCGGTCGCTCGGAAGACTCGTTGCGGCGCTCTCCGGCTCGGGTGATGCCTCACCGGAACTTGTTGCCCGCGCCCGGCACTCGACCTTGGCGGCGGAACGGGAATATTTCGAATTCCAATCCCGCCTTGAATCGCGTCGTGCCTCGATGCGTTTTGAGCACCGCGAAACAAAACGCCTGCTTGAGGGCACCGAGGACCGTACTCAAAACGTTCTCTTGAAAAACCGCCTACGGATGATCGAAGCGCGGCTTGCGATGCTCGGCATCGAGCCCGGAACCGAACCCTCGGATCCTCTCGGGGACAGCCCTGTCTCCTTCGAGGCTTTGCGTCAGGCGCTTGTTACGGCGTTCCGATCCCGTGAACCTGTTCCGGGTTTAACCGAGTCAGGCGGTTTTTCCCCCGATCCCCAGCAAATCACTGCGGTGGGAGCACTCCGCTATTTCCATGCCCGAAAATCGATCGGCGGCAACCGCATCGGTAAGGATTTCATCGACGGGTGGGTTGAGGTCCGGCTGCAGAGCCGTACAACGCCTCCGGAAGCCCTCCTCGCGTTAGCCGCTTTGCAGCGGGAACGCGCGGATGAAATCCATCAGGCCGCGATGGCGCGGGCCGAAAGTCGGGCGATGGTCGTCTTGGGCCGCATGCGCTTACGCGCCGCTTTACTGCGATGGGCTAAATCCCGTGGGGAGCGGGGAGCAGAACTCGCTAAAGAACTCGAAGATGGATTGCGCCGCGATTTAAGCCAGGTTGGTGCCATGCTCGGGACGCCTCTTACCTTAAAAGGGTTTCTTGCGATTGTTCCGCTTGAAGAGGCGGCCTCCCCTGAAGCGGCGGCTCAAGCGCTCGCTCTCCGGATTGATGAGGCCAATCTTAACGCGATGCGGTCTTCGCTATTTCCCGAGGGGCTTCCAGACGGTCTAGGAGCCCCGAATGCATCGCTGCAGCTTCACGCGAACCTTATCGCAGAGCGGATGAGCTATAAAGGGTTTACTCCCGTTGGCGCGTTCGGCCGGTTCCGTGGAAAGTGGGTTTCCGGAGCGTTTTTGCAGGCCCCCGACCCCGAGCGCATTCAACGTAGTTTAGAGGGTATTCTCGCCGAGGCGCTTCAACAGGAATTGTCCAGCCAGGACCGGCTTAAGACACTCTCCCTTCGTTTGCATACGCTCATGGTATCGGTGTCCGATGGTGCCCGGCTGATCGAAGCACGAATCAAACGCCTGGAAGTCGCCCGCCGTAATCTTCAAGGCACCCTCGTTCTTTTCGAGCGTGGTTCGGTCGGGGCTCTGGAGGCCGCTGCCGCTGAAAACGAAGTCGGCAGCGCCTGGAATGAATTACTCGAGACATTTGCGAATGTCCGGATGGATTTCATTCGCCTTGTTACCGAGATGGAGGCGCTTGGGCAGCGGTCGGCGAGAACGTCCGGTCCGCGTCACCGTCGTAATAAGAAAATCGGAAAGGAGAATGGAGTGACCGGTTTGTTGGCGGACTTCCTCTCAAATCGGATGCGGGATGAAAATTTCGCCCGCCGCTTGGATGCTTTATTTGACGGTGCAGGGCTCGTCTCCGCCGAGACGCGTTTGCGTTTGAAAACGCTGGCCGATGAATACCGCCTTATGGAACGCGACGCCGATCTCGTGCGGCACCATGAGTCCTTTACACCCGAAGAGCGTCTTGCCCTTTTGACGAAGGCGGATGTCGAAGGACGCCGCCGCCTGCTCGCCGCTGAATTAGCCCGGCTGCTCCGTCCGCTTTCCGAGGGTCCGGGCGCCGGGCGCGCGGAGCTTCATACGTTTCTTGTGACTGAACTTACGATGAAGGCCTCCGAGTCCAGGGATGTTTCCCAAGCGGAGCGTCTCTTGATGGACCGTATGGCCGAAAGCATTTTCAGCGGAGAATCCGCCGAGGTGCGTGCAGCCTATCGCCGTTTACGGTCCATTCGCCGCCGGGCAACGGAGGCTCGTGATACTCTCTTCGAGAGTTATTTGGAACGCGGAAATCGGCCGGAGGATTTCCTTCTTAAGGACCGTGCGCTCGATGCGTATCTCAATGCGATTGCCGCCTATGACCGCGAGGTCTTGAATAGTTTCCAATCTAGAACGGACCGTGAGGCTTTCCTGCTTAATACCGTTTTCTCCCTGCGGGAAAGCGCTGAGCGCCGTCGACGATTGCTGACCAACGGACGCGGTTTATTGGCTGCTGATGCGCTTATCGCCATCGAGGAATCAAGACTCGATGCGGCCCGTTGGAGGAAAACGCCTCCGAATGTCCGCCTCGCCGCAGCATCCCGTCTCGCCCACCTACGCGGTTTACGTGAGCGTTGGCTCTCCGATCCCGCGTCCCTTAAATCGGTGATGGCGGAAGTGGATTCTGAGGGTAAGGTGGCGCGTTGGCTGACGGAAGAAGATCTTGCGGGATTGCGGCGGGCCAAGCGTGTCGTTGAGGCGGATGGTTCTACCTGGATATTGCCCGCCGATTACGCCGGGTCTGAAACCGATGACCCGAAGTCATTGGGAGCCCATAGAATTCTCGAGGGAGCGGACGTTGCCGAGGACCGTCGGCAAAAAGTTGTATTCGAACGGGAAGTTCAAACACGGAAGCAGGAAGTGAAACAGGTATTGGAAAGAAATCCCTTTGTGCTGGTCGGCAGCGACGGGAAGCCTAGAGAAGGTCTCTCTCTTGATCGCCTCCGCGAATTGGAGCGTCAGGGCCGTGTCCTCTATTTCAGAAAGAAGGTTGATCGCCGAAGCGGATTAAGAACCGCCCTCCATTCAGTCGAAGCGCGCATGGCCGCGCCGGATTCTGTAGTCGTTTATGTTCTCGATAAGGACGCCGCGATTACCGCCGGCCGCTACGGCAGTCTTGAAGCCCTGCTGGGTTCCAATGAGGCCCCCACCGTCTCGCGTGTTGAGACAGGACGCCGCGGCTACGAGCAGCTCGCCGCGGAAGCCGATGTCCAGGCGAGAACGGCCCAGCGGGGCGGCTGGATTTATCTGAAACTCGAGGCGCATGCGTTTTCACTTGATGAGAACGGCGAGATCTTCGAAGTTTATATGAACGCCGCAGAACTCGAAAAAGCCCGAAAGAAAGAAAGGGAGGATTCGATAACGTTCCACCTCTCCTCTGCGATCCGTTGGGGAATCGCGCCTGGAGGCCAACTCGCCGAAGTCA
>JBFIEP010000241.1:0-4898 GCA_041603335.1 Elusimicrobiota bacterium
ACTCGGAGCCTGTCGTAGGCCGGTTTTTCTCAGCACAGGCCGATACGCGTTTGGAGAAGGTCTGTGTCCTCGGCGCGGGGGTGGCCCGCACGCTTTTTGAAACGCCCGCATCGGCGCTCGGACAGACGGTAAAGATCCGCGGCCTGCATTTTCGAGTGGAGGGAATCCTTCCAAGAAAAGGCGCCTCGGGAGCGTCCGATCTGGATCAGCAGGTTTTGATCCCCGTTCGGACCGCAATGAAGCGTCTTGCGAACCGTCGAACGATTAGTTATCTCGAGATTGAGATGGCCGGACCCGGTGCGGAGGCGGCGATTAGGGAAAAAGTCCGCACGCTTCTGCGCCGCCGGCATAAGATTCCCGAGTTTCGTGGAGACGGCTTTAAGCTTCGGAGTCTGTCGCGGATTCAAGAGGCCCTTTCCGGTGTCGCTAAAACGCTCTCCATCTTGCTGGGAGTGGTTGCCGCGACGTCTCTTCTCGTCGGAGGCATCGGGATTATGAACATCATGCTGGTTTCCGTCCGGGAGCGTACGCGTGAAATAGGCCTGCGCAAAGCGATGGGAGCGCGTAAGTCGGATGTTTTGATTCAGTTTCTGATGGAATCGGCGGCGATCGGATTGGTGGGGGGACTTGTTGGGATCGGATTGGGTTTGGTGACAAGCCATCTATCGGGAAATGCCACAGGGTGGCGTGTATTGGTCGAGCCGCATTCGATTGCGTGGGCGGCGGCGTTTTCGTTCTTAACAGGAATGATCTCGGGTCTTTGGCCGGCGTATCAGGCGTCTGAGCTGGAGCCGGCCCGGGCTCTGCGGTTCGAATAAGGGGCGGTTACTTCTTTTTTCCCTTTCCGCTGTCGGAGGGATCTTCGCAGCGTTCCTTGGTGAGTCCTTCGCCTTTTCCTTTTTCCTGTCCTTTTGAGTTCTTTGCCTGACCGACGGCCTTCCCCGAGCACTCTTGGGGCTCCTCGGCGGGTTCTGCGGTATAACCGGGTTCGATTGTATCGAGGCAAAGTCCCCAATACGAGTAGTCCGCATTCTGGGCGTTTGCGACATCTTTAAATTGTTCGCAGACGGAGGCATCGAAGTTCGCATAGAAGGCCGCGAGAGAAGCGTCCCCGCCGGATCCGCTCCGTTCGCTGCTGCTGATGAGCAGGCCATTTACGAAGGTCCAAGCCTTCGAGTACCAGCTGTTGTAGCTGTTGGCACCCGCGCTCCCTGAGCGGTTCGCCGATACGGAACCGTTATCCTGAACGGTTCGGTTTCCTCCGAAATTGTTATCTATGCTGGACCGGGTATTGTTGTAATAGTCGGACCCGGACGTCTGAACGCCGCCCCTGTTTTGGCTCCAATTGGAACTAAGAGTTCTTGCTGCGTATGCGCTGCTCGTATCATACCCTGCACCCGTGTTTCGCGAAAACGAAGTCTGCGTGAAATCACTCCCCTGCGCATCGAGGGTGTCTCCGTCGCTGAAAAGGCTGCGGTTGCCCGCAATCGTCGTGTTTGACCAACTCGATTCGAAGGTGCTTCCATTGGCATATGCCGTATTGTTGGTGCCGTTTTGGCTTGCGCGCGAAAAAAATTCCTCTGTCTTGCTGATGATTGCCCCGAACAATCCATCACGCGACGTGCGGCTGTATCCGGCAGAGACGCTTTGCTGGTTAAAGGAAGTTGAGTACGTGTACGCATTCCCGAAATCCTGCCCGGAGCCGCTTTCACTTCCAACGGATTGGAATTGGCTCCGGGAGGTGCTTCCTTCAAAGGTGTTGGCTCCGTCATAAGAGGCGTGATCGCGAGAGGCCTCTTGATTATAACTCGTTCCGTTTTGGACGTAGTCGCGGCTTAAGAGGCCGCCGTAAATATTGTAGCTGCCGACGGTTTCGTAGGTGTTGTCCTTATTGGATGAGAAAGTGTCTGTTATGCCCCAGCCTGCTTTGCCGCCGGTGCCTTGTTCCTCGTGCACGCTCAGGGAGTCATAGTGGCTATTCCAGGTTCTGACAAAATCCTGTTTTATGAATCCGGGAACTTCATAATGGAAGGTATAGACGCCGCTTGCATCGGAGGTTTCTTTTGTCCCAAAAGAGGGCGGGTCGTAAAAACTGACGGAGGTTTCTTCACTCGTATATTCGTCCGTGTTCCAGAATTGGGAACTCGTGTTTCCAGTGAAGCAATCGGAATTGATTTGGGTGCCGCTCCAGGTGGAGCTGTACTCATCTTTGTCGGCAACATCTGTGGTGGTATAGGTACATTCAGCCCACGCTGAATCGGCTAAGCCCAGCATGAGTGAGGCCGCGACGAGTCCGAAAAGACGTCTAACCACCTGCATCCCTCGCTTTACGAATTCTTTACTTTCTAAGGGGGTATTGGCAGAGTAGCCCCCCAAGTTCCCGATTGCAAGGGGGAATTATGTGATTTTAGTTCCTTTTGATAGGGGGATGAAAAGGTGGAAAACGGTGCCTTTTCCGACCTCGGAATCGACCTTGACGCGTCCGTTGACGCGGTCGATCATCTTCTTCACTACGGCCAGGCCAAGGCCGGTTCCGCGTGCTTTTGTTGTGAAAAAAGCAGTGAAAATTTTGTCCACCACCTCTTGGGGAATTCCCGCGCCGGAGTCGCCGATATCCACCTGCACCCAGCGATTATCGACAACTCCGGTTGCAATCGAGATAGTTCCGGATTCGGGCATTACCTCGATGCCGTTTCCGATGAGATTTCGAATGGCCTGGCGGAATTCGTCCTGATCGATATTTACAACCGGGTTGCTTTCGTCATACGCGGTGGAAACCTTAATATGCGGCGGGAAGGGATAAACGGTAAGGAGCTCGTGGATGAAATGGTTGAGGGAGGTTATTTCCAGTTTCAATTCCCGAGCCCGCGAATAATTGAGAATCTCAGAGATAATGCTTCCCGCCTGCTTAACTTCCGATTCGATGATGGAGACGTGGCGTTCGAGTTTTTGGTCCAGCTTGCCGGCCTTTCCGAGTTTCGTCTTAATATAGAAGATCGAGTTGTTAATGACCGCCAGCGGGTTGCGAATTTCGTGGCCGACTACCGATGCCATCTGTCCCATAATCGCCAGGCGTTCCTTGCTGACAAGCTCTTCCTGTGCGGCGCGCAGTTCGCGCGTTCTTGCTTCGACGCGGCGCTCCAGCGTTCCGGAAAGTTTCGACAACTCCTCGTTTGTTTCGACAAGCTCCTCCGTTTTTTCCCGGAGGGAATCGCTCATCTGTAGAAACGATTGCCCGAGGTCACCGATTTCATCGTTGGTGAGAATCATCTCGGGAAGATCTTCGAATCTTCCGGCGCGAATTTGTTCGGAAGCCCGCGTGAGTTCGCGCAGGGGTTCGGTGATGTGCGCGGCGATCGCGAGGGAAAGGAGGACGGTGATGATGATCAGCCACATGAGGATGCGCGTCACTTGCCGCCGCATTTCGGTTGCGGCCCGGTAGGCGGCGTCCAGCGGTTGTTGGACGTAGACGAGCCAATCGAATTCCTTGATCCGGGCATAGGCCCCTAAAACATCCGTCCCGCTTGCCGATGGGATGGTCCCTCCGCCTGTGTCGGATATGCGCCGGCGTACCATCTCGAAGGCATCCTTGGACAGTTGGGGCTCACGCTTGTAAATCCGGTCCGGATCGGAATGCGCGATCAGGAATCCATCCGGTGTCGCGACCGCCGCCTGTTGGCGGGCCGGATTGGGGTATTCTTCGTTGAGCAGGGAGGATATCCCCGTCAACGTAACCTTCCCCATCAGGACGCCCTTTACCGTGGGGGTCGATTCCTCCGCGGAGATTCCCAAGATGGGCACCGCAATGGTCAGCGCGGGCCGCACCCCCTGGAGGCGTTCGATGGAGCCGACGTATTCTTTGCGGTGCATTGCGTTCACAAACCCGGGGTGTTCGTGCCGGTCGCGCATATCCGCCCCATCGCGCAGAAAGCGGTCCAGACGGGTCGTTTCGATCCCGTCCGGGGCGACGACCGAGATTTCCAGATATTCCACGTAGTGGCGCATCACATCGAGAATGAATTGTTCCTGCTGCTTGGATTTCAACTCGGCAAAATTTCCGAGGCGGGCGGTTTCCCTCAATATTTTCTTTGAATTTTGAATCTGAAACGAGACGATATCCCCAAGACGAACGGCGAGATCCGTTTGATTCCGGAGGGAGACTTCCTTAAGGACGCCCAGTGAGATGTTCACCAGGTGTGAGACCACAATCCCGACCGGTATCAATGAGATCAGTAGAAACCAGACCAGGAGTTTGTATGAGAGACGTCCTCTGCTCGGCGCGGCGGGCTGCATTACCAGAGTGTAGAGGGTGCGTATTACAGTGTCAAGCAGAGACGGGCTGTAGAAAAAGGCTGAACCAGTAAGGATTTTGCCGTAGCCCACCCATCCAAGGGGCGCCGATCGAGGGCCAGGGTCGCATCGAGGCTGCGGCCTTCACCGTCTTCCTGCTCCAGATGCCAAAAAAGGGACTCCCCCGGCTTGCCAGCGTACCAGGTTGTTTTGGCTTCGGCGTCCTCCCAGCGGTAGCGTTCCCCGTCGTAATCGGCCTCCGACATATCGAAAACACGCCGCTGCGCCGCGATGCCGGGGACCTTCTGCGCATCGAGGATAATCGTTTCCAGCCGTGAGTCTGTGGCGTCGTAGCAGTAAAAGGCGTTGCCCAGGCCCCGTGCAAAACTCCTCGGCCGGCACCTCTCGCGAACCGTCAGGGCCTGCGATCACGCAAACGCCACCCAACACGATCACGCTCGGCGTCGAATCCGCGGCCGGGCCGGAGTTACACAGGTTACCACCCACACTCGCGCGGCTTTGAATCTGAATCCCGCCAATGAGATGGCAACTGTCCGCAAGCGCCGCATAGTCCTTCGCGATTGCCGGATCGGCACCGATGCGGCGGC
>JBFIEP010000242.1:0-4891 GCA_041603335.1 Elusimicrobiota bacterium
GACGGAAGAAGCCGTCGACTGGCTCGAAGCTCAGCTCAACGTGATCAAGCAGGTAGGAATGGAGAACTACTTGAGCGAGCAGCTCTCTTCAGGATCCAATTAGCGCCGCTGTCCTCAGCGCGCCGTTTGCTTAGAAACGCCATCAAGGCGGGGTGGCAGCTCATGCATCCCTCGCCGGCTGAGGTGGTGCGCTCGATATCCTCGATCGAGCGGATCTCGTGGGTCGCGTAGGCGCGCTCCAAATCCTCTTCGGTAATCTGAAGGCAGTGGCAGGCGGTTTTCCCGGTGGATATCCTTTGGGCGGCCATGGGTTTAGTATAGCACTAATGAAACTAGATTTCAATAAGAAATTATTGAAATAGCCGCTGAGATAGTTTCTGTTTTATTTTATTGGGCTTTTTCGATGTAAAAGGAATTGGATTTCAATAACTTTAAAACAATCAGCCATTAAAACGCACAACTACTTCTCTAACTGACGCAGCGCGGCCGCCGTTTCCTGCTGCGCGGCCACAAATCGCCGCCAGACAGCCTTAAGCTTCTTAGCTTCGCCGATCTTCATCGTCGCCAGGAACGTATCCTCAACCCCATCAGGAGAAGGGGAATACGCTTCCTTAAGCCCGGCCGCATAGGCCGCAAGTTTTGCCGCTCCGGCAGCGGTGGCTTCCCGTTCTTTAAGGCGCGCCACGGGCTGTCCCAATAAATCCGCCTGGAACTTGAGCAGGCGATCCGATTGCGCCATACCGCCGGAAGCCCGCAATTCCTGGATCTCCAAACCCGCCTGCAGCATCGGGTCGACAATATCGGCAATGAGAAAGGCGATCGATTCGGCAACGCCCCGCACAAGATCGTCCCCTTCGGTCGCGGCATCGAGGCCGTAAAATACCGTCGGTGTTTTGTAGTCCCAGCGCGGCGCGCCTAAACCGCCGATGGCCTGGAGCGTCAGGATTCTATTTTTCGAGCGTTCCATCGCCCCGTCTAAATCAGAGGCATCATCGATCAAACCTAGATTTTCCTTAAGCCATTCCAAGGCGGTCCCGGCGGCGTGCACCGTTCCTTCCAGGAAATACTCACGGCCGGAATCGGGCGTTTCCCAGGCCACCGAGGTTAAAAGACCCGGCAGACGGTGCAAGGCGGTTCCGGTGTTGAGGAGGAAAAAGGCCCCGGTCCCGTAGTTGAGAACGCCGACCCCAAGCCTGCCGCCGCCTTGACCGATCGCGGCCGCCTGCTGATCGCCCAAGGTGGCCGTTATTTTTAACGCCCTGCCGCCGCGCACGAATTCAACCGGCTCCCCAAAGGACGGGCAAAGCTCCGGGAGAATCTCACGGGGGATATTAAACAGGTCTAGGAGCCGCTCGTCCCAGTCTCCCGTTTCAATATTGTAGAGAAGCATGCGCTGCGCCATCGCGGGATCGACACGGAACACCTTCCCATCGGTCCAACGCGATATTAAATAGGATGTTACCGGACCGACCCGCAAGCGGCCTTCCTCGAAAAGCTTCATCACCGGCTCGTAATTTTCCAGGAGATACCGGATTTTGGGTGCGGAGTAAAAAGGAGTCAAATAAAGACCTGTTCGACGGTGAACATCCTGCTGTAGGGTTACATCCCCCTGAAGAGACGCGACAATGTCACCGGCCCGGGAATCCATCCAGGAAAGGGCGGGACCGGCGGGCTCCCCGGTTTTCGCGTCCCACGCAATAATCGTCGAACGCTGCGTCGCCAATCCAACAGCCGCAATTTCGGTATCTCCGGAAAGTTCACCCAGGACATCATCAAGGGCCGATTCAATGGAGTTGGCGAGTTCATTCGGATCGTATTCAACCCACCCCGGGTTCGGAAACTCCGACTTGACCGGAACCTGCGCCCGTGCGACAACCTCGCCGTCAGGATCGAACGCCAATGCACGGGAACTGGAACTGCCTTGGTCCAAAGCGATAACAACCGATTTCGGCACGCTCACGACGCCGCCCCTAGGATATGCAGCAGCAGCGTGCAGTAGGCTGTCGCCAGCAGAAGAGTGCGCAGCCTCCGATAAAGGGGGAAACGGAAAATCGTTAGCCAGAAAAGCGAGGCTGCCGCCGGAACGGTGCTGGCCGCCAACTGAAATGGGGTGAAAATACTTGCGGCAACCGCGCTCAAGGTTATCCAGGGAGCGAGGTGACGCGTCCAAATGACAAGGCGTCCCTTCCACCCGAACAAAGCTTCAAGTGCAAGCCACGCCGTATAGAGTCCGACGGGAATGACAAGGGCCCGTGCTGCGGCTCCGAAAAAAACCGCCGCGGCGAGAAACAAGAGAGGGATTCCTTCCACAACCGGCGATAACGGTGCGGGGGCGCCGCTCAACAATTGCCGGATACGGTTTTCCTTTCGTAGAGAGGCTCCATACGAACGATTAATCGTCCCCATTAAATCTTCGATCACCCCGCGCTCCAGCGATTTATCCCGGCGCCATTTCGGCCGATCGGATGGGGGAATTGATATCGGCGGATGGAAAACGACCCGGATTTTCCCGGGCCTTGGAAACAGCTGCCCCCTCCGCCACACGCGGCGGCCTCCCGTAATGGTCGCGGGGATTATAGGGGCTCCCGTGATAAGCGCTAAACGTGCGACTCCCGACTTAAAGGGATTCATGCCCCACTTCGTCTTGGTTCGTCCGCCTTCCGGGAAAATTCCAAACAAGGCGCCCGCACGCAGAACTTTAACTGCGGCTTCAAAGGAGGCGCGACCCGGTTTTTTCATATCGACCGGGATCACGCCATAGGCGCGCATCAACCTTCCCAGTACGGGAAGGGCAAGCGGACGCTCCCATGCCATGAAGCGTACCGGGCGATTCATTTTCACCATGAGAAACGCTGCGTCTAGATAGGTGGGATGATTCGAGGCAATGATCGCCGGGCCATGCGCCGGGACATGCTCGATTCCTTCGACATCGATATCGTGGTATACCGAAAACAACCACTGCCCGAAAACCTGCAGCGGTCCGTGAAAGAGGGGGCTCGACTCAGTCACCCAATATTTTGACGACGACGCGTTTACGGCGTTGACCATCAAACTCGGCATAAAATACCTGTTCCCACGGACCAAGATCGAGTTTCCCATCCGTTACCGGCAGCATCGCCTGATGACCGGTTAGGGTCCGTTTAAGATGGGCATCCCCGTTATCCTCACCGGTGCGGTGGTGGCGGTAATCGGCAAAGGGAGCAAGTTTCTCCGCCCACTCCATAAAATCCTGCTTCAGCCCATCCTCTTCATCGTTAACCCAAATCCCCGCCGTAATGTGCATCGCACTGATCAGACAAAACCCTTCTTTAACCGCGCTTTTACGCACCAGCCCGTCAAGTGTCCGGGTCACGTTAATGAGTTCCCTGCGCTTCTTTGTTTCAAACCATAGGTATTCGGTCAGCGACTTCACAGGATCAGCTCGTGGTGAGGTCTCCGCCGGAATTGTCGGCCGGCACCGCCGGGGAAGCGCCTTCAAGCTGCTTGAGCATGCGTACCGCGTGAACGTCGCCCGAGGGCTCGCCATCGGCCATGGTGAATCCGCAGTCTTCATAAAGTTTGCGCGTGCCGCGATAGGCCCCATCGTCGCCGCAGGGTTCTACCGGATAGGCCTCGATAGCAGTCGCCCCCTGGCCGCGCGCCTCTTCAATAATAAGACGGACGACTTCGGGAGCATAATGACGCCCGCGATGGGCAAATCCGAGCGCAAGGCAGCCAACAGCCCAAACCGAGTCGGACCATGTTCCAAGCCGGGAACCCGGACGGTCCTTGAGTGAAGGAAACGCGGGCTTGGGGCCGGCACCGGTCCATCCGATGATGGATCCGTCGGAAACCAGTGAGATCAGAAATCCTGCATGCTGTCCGTTTTTAACCCGGTTGCCGGTATGCTCGAGATTCTCATGGGGCCGATTCTTGCATCGTTCTTCCCACTGGGCGTCGTGATTCGACCAAACGGCGCAATAACAGCCGCCGAATTCCGATCCGGACATTAAACGTTCAAAATCCGGCAATCGGCGCGCGTCGAGGGGAATTAGCCGTAGTTCATCCATGGTATTACTCCGAGTCCTTTATTTTTTTCACGACCAATGTCTCACGCTCCCGGCTCAGGCGGCCCAGCTTGCGAAGCTTCTGCTGCAGGTCATGCGGCAAATAGGAAAGATCATTCATTAAATCCTGAAGCTTGGAAGGCAAGGGAGCTTTAATCGCTTCTCCAAAGCCGGCTTTTTCAATTAACTGGAAAACGGCTTCCTTATTTTTAGCGAACGGTTCCAACGCTTCCAATTTATCACATAGTTCGGGGGGGAAGTCCGTGCTTCGTATTAAATCCCGCACTCTAAAAATGGAAGGTCCGGTAATTCGCTCAAAGAGATTATTTTCCTTAAGCAGCTCTTTTACCTTCGTTTTATTCCTGTCCGTAAATTCCCAATGATCCGCAGAGTGGATAATTCCCTGGAAGCTGCTGCCGTACACCTTCACATAACCTAATTCGCGAAGAGAGGCAATCAGCTCCTTCTTCATTTCCTCGGTCTTAAACTTCTTCTCCTCGAGTTCCTCAAGCGACTTCCCGAGCTTATCAACGAGCTTCTCAACCCGTTTTGAAACAGCCTCTTCGCTTTCTTTGGCGCTCTTAACAGCCGCACCCTTCGCAACCCGGCGCGGCTTGCCTTCGAACAAATCCGATTGGGGAGCACTCGCGGCCGCTAACCGGATCAAGTTCTCATTCACGTAAATCCCGCGCATCAACGGACAAATCGGTTCATATTCACACCAGTCGCATTTTCTCTCGTCCGGCTTCATCTGAAAACTTTCGATCGGAGAATCGATGAAATTATCGCAGGAACCCCTGATCCCGGTATGAACATCGGCAATTTTATTCTTTAAGGCTTCGACC
>JBFIEP010000243.1:0-4865 GCA_041603335.1 Elusimicrobiota bacterium
AAGGAGCCACCTCTCTTAAGATCGTTGAGATGGCGCAGAGGCACGCGGGCTCAAACGCGCGGAATTGGAAGCCGAAGTTGGACCAATTCATTGGGGAGAACGTAGAGGGAGGCTTGCCTACCGAAATCGGGCGCCTCAAGCAATTACGCACCAGGCTTATGGCACAGCGTCACGAAATCTCCCTAAAGGGTGAAAAGAAGATCGATGTCGAACTGTCTGTTGAAGCAGAGCTCGCAAAACCTGAGAGCCATGTCAGCCGCCTTTCCGGTGAAGCCGAAGGAGCGCTTGGAAAACTCACGCAGGCGACGCAGGGACTGAACGGGAAAGGACTGCCTAAGACGGTTCGGGACGCTGTGGTTCGATTTGAAAAGGCGGCGGGGGAGGCACGCACCACGCTGGAAACCAAGAACGGCACTTATCGGCAGACCAACGGACTTCAGAATTCACACGGATCCGCGACCCGGCTTGTTGCCGAGATGCGTAAAGCGATGAAGAATCCGAATCTGCCGCGTGCGCAGCGGAAGCTGCTTTCCGAGAAGGTCGAAGCCGTTGAGGCGGAGGTCAAGAACGTTCAATCGGCACAAACAAAACTTTCCATCGAGATGGACATGATTCGGCAGTCGGCGCGCCCCGAGAGGAGCCAATCTCCAAAGGAGCGCCTCGATGCGGAGCTCGCCGAAGTCAACAGCGGTATCAAGGCGCTCGAAGGACTGCGTCAACCGCTTCGTTCGATGATCGGGGAACCGGCAAAGCCCGGGGCGAAAAATACACAGCGGGACGCGCTGACGCATCTGAAGCGTGAAATCGAATTGGATCCTGCTAAAGCCAAGGAGATTTACGAACGAAAGCTGAACAAGCTGACCGAGCGGTTCACCAACGAGTTGACCGAGGCGTTCGATGCCGAAGTGTTTCTCGCTCCCGAGGTTCGCACCCAGATGTTCTGGAATATAAACGGAATGTGGACCTGGGTGAAAGGAATTCCGGTGATCGGAAAATATCTCGGACGCCACCATAAGTCGAATTGGGTCAAAAAAGAACTCATCAATATGGGCACCGGTCACCATAATGAAACGGCCGACGTTAAATTTGACGGCCTGACCAAGAAGGTTGTTCCGATCCATCTCGGTGAGTGGATGCCGACGATGGACATCGGAACACGCCGCTTCTGGGAGCTGAAATTCAAGACCGGTTTGACGATGCCGTACGAACATCAGGCGCTTGTTAATATGCGTAATTTTGTCACCGATAGTCCGAAGCTTCCGATTATCGGCTTCTCGGGAACTGTCGGGAAAGTCCTGCAAACCCAGCTGCAGGCGAAGTCCGGAGGATTCAAGATCGTGGGTCGGGGATCTCCGGCATTCACCGACGTTAGCATGCAGGTTGTCCCGTCGGCGTCAGCTCGCTTCCAATTGATTGCAGATTCCATCGTGCATGGGTTGCGTAATCCGGGGTCCAAGCAGGTTACGGTTGTTAACCACGCGAACTCTAAAGATCTCAAGCAGATGCGGCGCTACCTCTTAAGCACGGGACTTGTTGGAGAGGCCGAGATCGCGATGATTTTCTCCGACGCGGTTGCGCTTGGAGAATTGAATCCGAAAGCGAAGGTGCGTAAGACGATGAATCTTGAAGCCATTGGTTCCGGGCGCGCCCGCATTGTCCTGATGGATACCCGGGTCGCCGGTAGAGGCCTCGATCTCGATTGGAAGAACGGAAAATTCAAAAACGTTGATGTGTATTTCATGGACCCGCACAAGATTTCCCAGGTGCATGAACTTCAGGCCGGAGGCCGGGTCGACGCAGATCGCTTGCTGCCAAACACAAGACGGAAATTTACCCGCGTACTCGATATCAATTCGGCTAAGACCGACCCGATTTTCATGGAAGCGATGCAATTCCACCCCGAATTCAGGCAGATCTACTACGAGTTGATGAAGAATCCGCCCAAAGGGGTGCAGCGCAGCATTTCAGTGCGGGGCAAGAATGCCGCCGATTGGCAGGCCCGTCATGATTGGATTGTAAACCTGCCCAAGGACAACCCGATTCGAAGCGCCTACAGCCGCCTTGTCACCGATTATGTACGCGAATCCCAGCTCCGGGAAGAAGCCGATCAGTTGAAATCCTCACAGTTCCTCAAGGGCGATAACGCCAACCTACCGAAAGCCGGTCCTACCCCCAAGCTAAATTGGCTCCCCAAGCTCTACCGATAATTCGTCGTCCCGTTCGTCGTCCCGGAGTGAACCTTTTGAACTATTCGCATGCTTCATTTCGTGTGGTTTTAGTGGACGGATGAAAGAAAAGCTTGTCGTTCAATCTTTAGAATTGTGGTGTGGGAGCGATTCATATATTTAGCGACCCTGCTGGGAGGATATCCTTCCCTAAGTGCAGCAATGATGATGTTCTTTCTTAATGTAACAACCTCACGTATTTTTGTAGGTCCAATAATTTCCTTCATACTGTAATTAGTGGATTGGGAAATTTTTAGACATAAATCGTCAAGAGATTGGCGATCTTTCCTAATAAGGGGAGTAAAAAATCCATCATCTTCTGAAACTGAAAATTCTGAGTTCTTTTCCTCGGAGTAATTAAAAGGATTGATGACTAGGGTTGGATTTTCCATCCCCTGCAAAATAAATTCCATGTATGCACGGCGTGATTGTTGAATTCCGTTTCCAAACTGACCTAATGGGATACGGAGATCAAGATGTTTGTTTTGAGCCTTACCGAGATAAACCGAATGACTGGAATATGGCCATTTATATGGATCGTCAACGATGCCGGCACGCACAGGATTTAAGTGAATATACCGGACGACCTCTTTGAGATATGGTTGTGTGTTGCAATGGACTGATTTGTATCTATCTTCAAATAGATGGCCATGGATTCTATTGCGATGGTTGATGTATCGGGCGTAACGTCCAAGAAGCCGACGCATGATGTTTGAAAGGCGTGCTTCTCCCAGACGTATGAGGAGGTGGATATGGTTTAGCATTAGGCAAAATGAAAAAATATCAAAATCATAAACTTCCTTTAATTTATAAAGATAATTTAAAAATTCTGACCAATCTTCTGGATTCAGAAAAATATTTTGTCCCCGATTTCCCCGAGCCATTACATGGTGGATAGTGCCAGGATAGTCATTTCGTGGTGGGCGACCCATAAGAGTGGTACGTTTATATCCCGAATAAAGTTCCGTCCTTAGGAAAGTTTCAAATGTTTCACTCCGGGACGAAACCGTGAAATTAGCCGAAAAAAGCTGAAAAAAACGCCTTGAAAATTAGGACTTTGGACCTATACTAGAGTAGGCCCCTCGCGACTTGGCGGCTGGGTCTATTTGGTTTAAATTATGGGTAAGATGGCCCACCGACAACGCCCCGTGCCGAGCGGGCTGGGAGACCGGATGTTACGTGTTCTCCTGGCTGCGTCGCTTGGTATCCCACAAATATCATTACCTTTCGTCGCCTACGCAGGCGATGCCGCCACCGGGTCGGATCTCTCTTCACTCAATACTCCCGTTACTAAAGAAGGATGGGATGAGCGTCTCACGTTGTTGGAGCGGCGCTACGGAGAAGTTGTCGCCCACGTCAACTCGCTTGTTAAAGACAACAGCCCTTCCGGTACGGCGACGGCCGAATCCTACCGGAAAAACCATTTAGCACCCCTGATCAAGACCTTGGACGCCCATCATCGCCAACGGGCTAACTACGATAATGGGCGCGGTGCAGAGGGTAAGACCGACCGGTTGGTGGCCCAGCGAATCGAGCGGATGCGCGATGAAGGCAGGGGGATTGGAGAGGTTTTGGGGTGTGCGGGAAAGTCCGCGGACTGCTTGATGACGACCGTCAAAAAGCTTGTTAAGGATGACACGCTGGGACGTGATGAAAAACGTTTTGCCTGGGCCCAGGCCGCTGAAGAAAGAATAAAGGCTCTTAAGCCCGGGCCAACTGTCGATGAGTTGGCAGCCATTGTTGCAACTGCCAAGGAACTGCAAAAGCCGACCGGTACCACGCAGCTTGATAAAACCCTTCTTTCCGAGTTTAGAAACCTTGTCAGTAACGGGCCGAAAAATCCCGCCGACCGGAAGGCGGATTTGCAAAAACTTCAAGGGGCGGTCGCTGATATCACCAAGGCCTTTAACCTTACGGATGCGAAGGGGAATAAACTTGAAAATATCGATCGTGCCAATTTCCATTTAGGCCAGGCATTTGACAACCTCGGTAGTTTTAGCGAGGGCAATTCGGTGCTGCCCCGCATTGAAGCGGCGCGGGAGGCTGCCTTTAAAGAGGTCCCTAGTCGATACAAAAATGGAGGCGTGAGTTTTAAGCCCATCGCTGTCCCCGAGATGGAAAATTTCACGGTGTTTAAAAATGACACGCTTGATGGGCGGCGCCGCACGATTCTTGCACAGGGCTTGGCGGTTGAGCAGATTCTAACCGGGACGAGCGTGGATGATATTAGCGACGAGGCTAATAAAGCATCGGTTGCCGGGCTTTCGGAAGAAGCTCTTCGGGCGCGGCTGAAATCCAATGATGAGGCTGTTAAAACCTATATCCGGGGAACCTTCGAAGTGGGCGGCAAGGATTACGGAAAGTTCTCGACCGATCTTCTGTATTTAATTGATCCCTGGAAGATGCAGAACGACAAGATCTCCGAAGATCAGATGATGAAGACGATCAGCTCGGCGATCACGAAGCTCCGCGAGGATGGTCATACCCATTTAGCCGACTATTTCACCTCTAAGATCGACAATTTGTTCGCGCTGACAGGGGATGTCGACGAAGGGAAGCTCAATAACGGCACTGTGATTATGGCCCACGAACTCTGGCGTCGTCCCAATGACCAGAGACAGATGCCTTGGGAAGTCGAGC
>JBFIEP010000244.1:0-4859 GCA_041603335.1 Elusimicrobiota bacterium
GGGATAAAGAAAGTCCGGGTGCACGATGTCGACGCGATTCAGTCGGGAATAGTTTCTTTTACCGTCGAAGGGAACGACCCCCGTGCGCTGCAGCTTTCCTTGAGAGAGCGGAGGATCAACGTCCATACCTCCAGTCATGAGGATTCCCGCTATGACATGGAATCAAGGAATCTGGAGACGACGCTCCGGGCCTCCGTTCACTATTTTAATACCGAAGACGAAATAGACGCTTTTTGCGCAGCGCTCGAGAGGCTTGCCGCTTAGAGTCTCTGGGGAAGACGGGCGACGCGCAGGAAGAAGTCCTTGATTTTTTCGATGGTCTCGATAAACTCATCAAGGTCGAGGGGTTTAACGATGTGGCAGCTCGCCTGCAGGCTGTAGCTTTTTTTGACATCGTCCTGGGAGCCCGAGGTCGTCAGGACGACCACGGGAATCATGCAGAGTTTTGGGTCGTTCTTGATTTCCGCGAGAAGCTCATGCCCGTTCATCGTGGGCATATTTAAATCAAGGAGCATGAGATCCGGCCGCGGTTTCCCGCCCCGGAGCGTTTTGCTTTTCAGGTAGGCGAGGGCTTTTTCGCCGTCGCTCAGGACCGTCAACGTATTTGCGATTTGGTAATCCCGGAAAACATCCGAAATGAGGCGGACATCGGCGGGATTATCCTCAACGAGAAGAATATGGGTGACGCGTGTTGAGGCTCTGCGCGAATGCTCGGTTCCATCCGGGGCGATCATGCCGTTGTCTCCTTTTCGGCGGGAAGGGTGAAGCGGAATGTAGTGCCTTTGCCCTCTTCAGACTCCACCCAGATGCGGCCGCCGTGGCGGGCGATTATTTTGGCGCAGATGGCCAAGCCTATCCCGGTTCCGGGATATTCTTCCCGCGTATGCAGGCGTTTGAAAATTAAGAAGATGCGGCCATGGTGCTTGGGAGAAATGCCGATGCCGTTATCCGCGACGGAAAAGACCCACTCGCCTCCGGTGCGGTGGGCTGCGACGGAAATTTCCGGCGTCCCATTGGAAAACTTAATGGCATTTGACAGGAGGTTTGTGAAAAGAGAAACGAGATGATTTCGATCCGCCCGAACGGTTGGAAGGCCCTGAAACTTGATGACAGCACCCTTCTCCTCAATGGCGGTCTTGAGATCGACCAGGACTTCCTCGATGACCTGATTGCAGTCTACGGTAGCCGGTTCCCAGTCACGCTGGCCTTCCTTGGAATAGATTAAGAGATCTGTGATGAGATCGGACATGCGTTTAACGCCGCCGGTCACAAATCCGATAAATTCATCGGCGTCCTTATCGAGCTTCCCTTTGTACCGACGGGCCAGAATTTGCGTGTAGCTGCCGATTGTGCGCAGGGGCTCCTGCAGATCGTGGGAAACGATTTGAGCGAATTGTTCGAGCTCGGTATTGGCGCGTTTTGTGTTTTTCACCGATTCCTTTAGCGCCGCGGCGTTGCTGCGCAGCTTCTCCAGACTTTTCTCGAGTTCTTTCTGGAATGCCAGCGCCTTGGCGTTTGCCGCCACTAACTGGGCGTTTCTCTGTTCCATCTTTTTCTTGGTTATTTCCAACTCATTGTTAGTGACGGCGTGGTGGCCGGCGAGCGATGCCAAACCCCGATTGCTTTCCTCTAATTCATTTTGGTAGTCATGGATTTCGTCCATGACGCCCCTGCAGCGGGCCTCGAGGATGCTGGCCGGTTTGTGGTTCGGTCTTTGCTTTAGCAGATTTCCGGCTATGAGATTTGCGGAGAATTCGGGGAGCAGGCATACGGCGTTTTGGGCCCGGAAGCCGAGGTATAAAGCGCCTAAACTGAAAATTAAATGAAGTCCGGCGGCGCCAAGCAGGACCGGGCGCGGGGTCAGGAGTCCGGCCGCGAAGGCCTGGACCAGGCAGAAAGCAAAAATCAGGAAGTGGGCCCCGGCGGCTAAAACAAGGATGTCGACAACGGAGAGTCTTTTTGAAGCGGGCGGTTTATTTTTAACGGGGTTCACGCCTCGCCCTCCGCCAAGCGTATGAGTATGTCAAGGTCGATGGGTTTATAGATCACGAGATCCGCTCCGGCCAGTTTTGCTTGTTCGATCACCGTCGAACTCTCATAGGCGGTCATGAGGACGACGCGAAGCCGGGGACGGGCTTGTTTCATCCGGCGGCAAATGTCTATCCCATTTGAGCCGTTTAGGCGTATATCCACGAATGCCAGGTCAAACGCTTCGACCTCCGTGAGCGCGACGGCCTCGTCTCCTTTTGAGACGGTTTGAACCTGAAACCGGGGGTCTGAGAGAGCCGCGAAAATGTAGTTTTGGATGATGCGCTCGTCATCGACGACGAGTACCTTTATCGTCCTGCTCATGAGGCTGCGTCCCGAACCGCGTGTAAAACGACTGTGAAGGTTGCTCCCTTTCCCGGCGCACTCTCCACTTCCAGGCGCCCGCAATGCTGTTTTAAAATCTTATAGGAGACTGCCAGCCCCAAGCCGGTTCCCTTGCCTGGAGCCTTGGTTGTGAAAAAGGGGTCGAATATTTTGCCGATATGCTCCGGCGCAATGCCTTCGCCGGCGTCGGTGATTTTAATTCTGACATCGCCGTTGCCGCGCGCAGCCGCGATGCGAATCGTTGCGCCGTGAGCGCCGGCCGCATCGCGGGCGTTGGTGAGAATATTTACAAAGACCTGTTCCAGGAGATGCTCGTTCCCATAAACCTTCGGCAGATTCGGGGCGTAACGCTGCGTGACCTTGATGCCCGGTTCTCGGAGTTGGTATTTAATCAGGGCCAGGGCTTTGGCGATGATCTCGGGGCAGGATAACTCGGTGAGTTCGCTTTTTTCCGGCTCATCCCGCGAGAACTCCAGAAGATCCCGAACAATTTTGGTGCAACGATTAAGCTCGCGTTCCATTTCCAATAGGTACGGGCGTTTTTTATCGCCTATAGGCGTGTCGCGCAGGAGGATTTGGGTTAGGCCCAAGACGCCCGAGAGGGGGTTGTTGAGTTCATGCGCCGCGCCTGCCCCTAAGGTCCCTAAGGCCGCCATCCGGTCCGCCCGTACGATCTGTTCCCGGGATTTTTTGAGTTCCTCTGCGGCCGCTTTCCGCTCGGTGATATCCCGAAAGGCTCCGTCGGCGAAGCGTTTTCCCTCTCTCATGTAGGTTTTCGTTGACCGGTCGTGCAGCCAAATCCAGACACCGTCCTTGCGCCTAATTCGGTATTTGACGTCGAAGGGCCGCCCGCTTTCAAAAAGATCCGTGAAAGCCTTGGTTACCCGGTTGCGGTCCTCCGGGTGAATCCTCCCCAGCCATAGTTTGGCGCCGTCGGCATAAATCTCTTTGGCGGTATACCCATAGACCCTTTTCAGGTTGGGGCTCATGAAGGTTGAATGTCCGAATTCGTCCGTGGTCCAGACGACATCCGGGGAGTTCATGAGGAGGGAGCGGTATTGATTCTTGCTCCTGCGAAGGGACTGCTCCAGGAGCTCATAGCGTTTGTTGATTTTTTCGAGATTCTCCAGGGCCTTCTTTTGGGAATCGATATCCGAGATTATTGCGTAGGCGTATTGAGGCTCTTTGCGGGAATTTTCAACCAAGGCAGCCTCGAGGTGACCCCAGAAGACACTCCCGTCTTTGCGGACATAGCGCTTGTCCATGGAGAAGTTCTTTATTTTTTTCTCCCATAGTTTCATAATCGAGCGCTTGCTCTTTGCGCGATCCGGGGGGAATGTTATGTCTCCGACACTACTCCCTAGGAGTTCCGCCTCGGTGCGGCCCAGCATGCGGCAAAAGGCGGGGTTGGTATCGACTATTATTCCCCGGCGGTCGAGAACGGCAAGGCCTATGGCCGTGTTGCCGACTATCGCGCGATAGAGCTCTGCGTCGCGGGAAATCCGTTTGCTGCCGTTTCTGTCTTTTAATTTAGTCATCGGCTGTCGACGGTCGCTGGGGAATTTTTTACGCAAAAAAGTCGTAATTATTGTAAGAGTGTTCGGGAAGTTTTGTCAATGTCAGCGGTCACCGATGGGGCTTTTTAATGGCGGGCCGCCCGCGCCTGTCATCAATCGGCCCTCCCCATATTGGCCAGTTTTTTCTGATCTTCAATCTCTTTTCTCTCGAGTGCCCGGAATACGTTTCGGATCCCTTCGGAGGGCGCGCTTTCCGCTAGGCGGTGCAAAAAATTGACCAGGTTCCCGTCGAGTTCGATTCCTTTGGCCAATAAAGCCTCCCGGGTGTCGGGGGTTTCGGCGTGGAGGTCGCCCAGGACGCCGTCCGGATCCAATTCCGGTTTCAATTGGACCCAGGCCCTATTGATTGCATAATCCTCGTTTCGCGTGAACTCATCGATTTCGTGGGTTAATTCGTTCTCATGCCAGGCCAGGTCCTTCGCGAGCTCCCTGACGGCCTCGCTGTCGCTATTTTCCTGAATACGCAGATAGAAATCCGCCAACTTCCCATGGCAGCGCGCCGTGCATTCAAGGAGTTCTTTTACTTGTGTAAGGGCCATCTTTTTTCCCTCCTTCGGGCGGCGGGGGATTCCAGTGGGCCGCATAACCGCTGAAATGAAGCCTTTGGGATTAAGCGCTTTAGGAATCTCAGTCCTAAAAGCGCCCCAAGGTTCACGGCTTGGGTATCGGCACCCGCCCTTTGACCGGCCGCGCGCGCGCAGCGTAGAAGTGAAGAAAGGCCGGGCTCGACGGGCTTTTGAGTGCGCAGCACGGCCGCGGCGGTTCCGCGGCAGACGGCAGAGACAATTTTCTGCGTTCGGATCCGGTCTTTCGGGCGGTCCTTAAGAGCCGCGTCGAGCATGCCTCCGGAAACCTCTCCGGCGGCATCGATAGGATCATCCTGACTCTCGCAGAGAACGAGGAGCGCGA
>JBFIEP010000245.1:0-4852 GCA_041603335.1 Elusimicrobiota bacterium
AATTGCCAGCGACTCGGATTGACGGTTCCGTATGTGCGGCAGAGCCGCGTCGGCTTCCATCACATTCGTGCCGGTATGCGCGAAAACACGACAGCGGAAAGAGTCCATATTTTCGAGCTTGCTCCCGAGGATTTGCGTTTAGTCTTTCGCCACTCCGGATGGAAGATAGAGCGGGACCGTATTTATCTTCAGTATCCTCGTTTTTCGCCGCTTAGAATGACAGCTCCTATTTGGCGCTCCTGGGATTTTGAGGGGTTTTATGGGGTGGTCCTCTCACGTGATGATTCATGGTCGAGGATTTACGAGAGTTGGCAATGATTGGAGATGCTTTGCTTGAGAATAATCCTCTCGTCATCGTTGATGTGGGCGCCAGTGGTGGTATTGACCCCCGGTGGGAGAGATTCACCTCATCTCATACGGGTATTTTATTTGAACCGGATTCGAGGGAGTATGAGAGGCTGAAATCCGACGTAGGAAGCAATTTGATAGTTCTTAATGTTGCGTTGTCCGATTCCGAGAAAGAAATCGATTTTAATCTGTGTAAAAAACAGATGGTGTCTTCGCTCTACGATCCGAATATCGAATTCTTAAGAAAATTCCCGCACGTGGACAGATTTGAAGTAGTAAAAAAAGTCCGACTCAGGACGGATACGCTTGATAATCAGCTGAAAGCTAGCGGTATTGATGAGATCGATTTTATAAAAGTCGATGCGCAGGGCTTCGAGTTGTCCATCTTGAAAGGAAGTGCGAATTCTCTCCAAAATGCGATCGGATTGGAGGTCGAGGTCGAGTTTTCTGAATTGTACAGGAAGCAGCCGTTGTTCCCTGATGTCGATGCATTTGTCCAGGCTAACGGGTTTGAACTTTTTGATCTCAAGCGTCTCTATTGGAAGAGAATAGACAGCGAAAATACTGCCGATCAGAAAGGGCAATTAGTCAGTGGGGATGCATTGTATTTTCGCACACCAGAGCAAGTTTTGTTAATGAGGGGGATCACTCCCCAAAAGATCGTCCGCGCAATTTGCGTTTATTTGGTGTATGGCTACTTGGATCTGGCCCAAACATTGTTTAGATCCGCAAAGGAAAACGATTTGTTGGGAAAAGATCTTTCGGACCAAGTCGAGAAGTCGCTCGCGGCTAGCGAAAAAAGAACGTGGATTCCGGATTTTCGAGGAAGAGCTAGGGTCGAACGCTTTTTTTCAAAACTCGCGAAACTGTTTAGTTTTAGAGGATGGTATTCTGGAACTGATGAACTGCTCGGCAATTGACGGCTAATTTGCGAAAAACTCTTTGACTTTATCAGCGACGTAATCAATATCTTCGTCGTTCAAATCTTGGTGAACCGGTAGGCTGAGCATCTGCCCGGCGTTGGTTTCCGTGACCGGGAAATCGCCCGCTTTGCCTCCGAAACGTTTCGCCGCTTTCTGAAGATGAATCGGGATGGGGTAGTGAATTGAGCTGCCCACTCCATTTTTTTCTAAAAATATTTTCAATGCGTCACGCCGCTCGGTTAAGATCACGAACGTGTGGTAGACGCTGCGCGTGCCGTTGGCGGTTTCGGGGCAGCGGACCGTGCTGCCGAGACGTTCCCGATAGCGGGCGGCATTTGCGATGCGCCTTTCGGTCCACTTTTCGAGTTGATCGAATTTGACGTTAAGGATCGCCGCCTGGATCGAGTCGAGGCGGCTGTTAAATCCCCAGAGTTCCGATTCGTTTCTGCTTTTGAGTCCGATGTTCCGGTACTGGAGCAGCGTATCCCGTAACGCCTCGTCGTTAGTGGTAACCGCGCCGCCGTCACCGCAGCCATTGAGCGTTTTTAGAGGATGCAGGCTGAAGCATCCGGCGTCTCCGAGGGCGCCGGTTTTTACTCCATGGTACTCGGCTCCGATCGCCTGAGCCGCGTCTTCAATAATCTTAAGATTGTGCGCCTTTGCGAGTTCGCAGATGGGCTCCATGTCTGCCGGGCGTCCGGCTAGATGGACGGGCATGATGGCTTTCGTTTTTGAAGTTATTTTCTTTTTAATTTCGTCCGGGTCGATGTTGAGATCGTCTCGGACATCCGCGAAAACAGGCGTCGCGCCGACGGCGACAATCGTCGAAGCGCTTGCGAGAAAGGAGTTCGGGGCGGTGATGACCTCATCTCCTTCGCCGATGCCGTATACCTTCATGACGAGAAAAAGTGCGTCGGTTCCTGAATTTAGACCGACGGCGTATTTCGTGCCGCAGTAATCGGCAAGTCGGGTTTCGAATTTTTCGACGTCTTCGCCCAGGATGAAGTCTCCGCGGTCAAGAACGTGCTCTACCGCCGCGAGGATATCTTTCTTCAGCGGGGCGTGCTGCCTGACGAGATCTACGTAGGGTACCTTTCTCATTTGCTGTAGAACCCGCGCACGGTTTCAATCGTGTAGGAGATTTCCTCTTCAGTGAGGTGTGCGTGTGCGGGCAGTGTTATGATGGAATCGCAGTCGCGCTCTGTTTTAGGGAAATCGCCTTTTTTGTAGCCGAGGTGAGCGCAGGCTTTTTGATAGGGCAGGGGAATTGGATAATGAATCTTCGCTTCGACACCGTTTTTTTGGAGATGCGATAGCAAAGCATCACGGTTCTTTACGCGCAGCATGTAGAGATGGAAAACATGGCGAATGTGAGTCGAGCGTTTGGGAACTTCAATAAAACCCTCCATGTCGGCAAAGGACTGGTCATATCGCCTTGCAGCGGCAATGCGCCGGTCGGTGACTGCTGCAACATCGCCAATCATGCGAAGGGCTACGACCGCTTGGAAGGTGTCTAGCCGGCTGTTGTATCCGAAGACTTCGACTTCGTCGCGGTTTTTAAATCCGTGGTTGCGCAAAAGGGTGATTTGGGCGGCGAGCTCATCTGAGTTTGTGGTGATCATCCCGCCGTCGGACCAAACATTAAGATTCTTAAGCGGGTGAAAGCTGAAACCGCCCGCGTCGCCGATGGAGCCGGCTTTTTTGCCTTTGTATTCCCCATCAATCGCGCAGCAGGAATCTTCAATGACTTTGAGGTTCTTTGCTTTTGCGATGTCGAGCACGCGGTCTAATTCAGGAGCGTTGCCGGTGTACCAAACAGGCATGATCGCCTTGGTCTTTGGGGTAATGGCCGCTTCAATTTTTTCAACGTCAATCGTGAATTCATCATTAGCATCGACAAAAACGGGCGTGGCTCCTGTTTGGGCGATCGAGCCGGCGGTGGCGATAAACGTTTCCGCGCAGGTGATCACTTCGTCGCCGGGAGCGATACCGAGGCCCTTTAGGGAAAGGAAAAGGGCGTCGGTCCCCGAGTTCACGCCCAATGCGTGTTTCGTGCCTTCGTGCTTTGCGAATTTCTTTTCAAATTCCACCAAGCTTTTGCCTAAGGTGAAGTCGCCGCTTGCGACGAATTTTTTCAAGTCGTCGAAGATGTTGTCTGTCAGTGTCGCGTCTTCCCCTGGCGCAGAGAGTGCGAACTGGCGGTCGAGATAGGAGAAAGGAACCTTCATTAGAAAGGGCCTGTGAAGGACCCGTGCGGGATGTCTGCCGGAATCTTGCGCTCTTCCCGTTCGGGAGTTTCTCCTTCACGTCCGAGCATCGCGAGGACGGCATTCTCGATGTCGTCGGAGTTCGGGTAGCAGAGATTGGCGAGTGCAGGGGTCGAGGGGATCGCGCAGTCGGCAAGCGCGATCCTTTTGGGCGGGCATTTGAGCGCGTCGAAAGCTTCTTCCGCGACTTTAGCTACTATTTCCCCGGAAAATCCGCCGGTCAGCCATGCGGTGTCGGCGACAATCAGGCGCCCGGTCTTTCGAACGGAGGTGAGGATTGCGGGGAGGTCATACGGCCGCAGGGTTCTCAGATCGAGGACCTCGAGGTCGATTCCCATTGCGGAAAGATTTTTTGCGGCGCGCATCGCCTCGAGGGTCATGTAGCCCAGAGAGACGACGGTCGCATCCTTCCCTTCCTGCGTAATGCGGGCTTTTCCAATGGGTGTGCGGTAAAGCCCTTCCGGGACTTTATCTTCAACATTGTGGATCCACCGGTTCTCGATGAAAATGGTCGGTGCGTCGTCTTCAATGGATGCAATCAAAAGTCCTTTAGCGTCGGCAGGCGTCGAGGGCATCACGACCTTGAGCCCGGGGACGTGGGCAAACCAGGCTTGAAGGCTTTGGGAGTGTTGGGTCCCTTGTCCCCAGCCGCGTCCGACAACGGCGCGGATCGTGAGCGGCACGCGCATTTTCCCGCCGAACATGTAATGCCACTTCGCGGCTTGGTTCGAGATTTGCTCCATCGCGAGCGTGAGGAAATCGATGCGTTGGTGCATCATGATCGGCCGTTGGCCCACCAGCGCCGAGCCGATCGCGATGCCGGTCATCCCGTTTTCCGAGGTGGGCATGTCCATCGCCCGGTCTCCGTATTTCTTGTGGAGGTTCAGGGTGGTTCCGAAACTCCCTTTCGGGTCGGGGACGCCGAGTCCCATGATATAGGTCGACGGATCGTCAGCGAGCTTGAGATCAAGGGCTTCGAGAATCGCCTCGGAGGTTTTTATTTTCCGGCTCATGTGAGGGGGTCCGGGTAGATGTGGCGTAGAAGTTCCTCGGGCTCTGGGTAGGGACTTTCTTTCGCGAAAGCAAACGCGTCGTCTATTTCTGCCTTGATCTCGGCCTCCATCACGGTGAGTTTCGCCTCATCGATGCGGCCGGCGTCTGTGAGAGCCTTGAGATTATTTTCAACGGGACAGTGTTTTTTCCACGTTTCAAATTCTTCAACAGTGCGGTAGCCGATGTCGTTGTCGTAGTTGGGTCCGCAGTGTTCGCGCCAGCGGTACGTCATCATCTCGATAAATATCGGACCCTCTCCGC
>JBFIEP010000246.1:0-4846 GCA_041603335.1 Elusimicrobiota bacterium
ATCTTGGCCAGCTTATTGGCGGGACGATTCACAGTTCCCGGATGGAATTTTTCCGCAAATGCGATTTGCTCGGGCGTAAAATCTTCAGACCCGGTCACGGCGGCCCACGCGGGGGCGCCGTGCCGGCTCATAATGAATTGATTGTATTCGGTCGTGTGACACTCCCGGCAATTTTTTGATGTGACCGTTTTTGCGATTTTGAAACCCTTGTGATCCACGGCCTCCTGTCCCTTGGCCGGTTTATGGCACTCAAGACAGGAAATTCCCGATTTCGCGTGCTTACTCATCTCGAACTGATGGACAATCGCAGACGTTTCATTCCGGTGGCATTCGGCGCATTTCCCGGTAGCCCGCACCGAAGCGGCGCTGGAGCGATTGACATCAACCGTCGGTCGATTCCGGTTGACAATCAGCGCAGCCCCGATCATCAAGCCGGCAAATCCGCACGCCAAGGCAATCGCGCCCAGTGATTTATCTTTTTCTGTTCCCATCAATAAAGTTCTCCTTCAATAAATTCTAGAAAAGACTAGCTTTTTTTTGGCAAAAGTGTTTTCAAGTCTCCCTCATATCCTTGACCCCCGCCTCTAAAAAGCGGTCCAATGGGAACATGGATCAGCCGGAAGGCATATTTGTCGAAGGAGACACGGGGCACCGCATCCACGTTCAGGACTGGGGAGGCACGGGAACGCCAATGCTCCTTCTGCACGGTTTGGGTGCCCACACCCACTGGTGGGACCCGGTTATTCCCGCCCTAAAGGGAAGCTTTCGAATTGTCGCCATGGATCTGCGCGGTCATGGGGAAAGCAATTGGACCGAGCCGCCCCGCTATACCGTTCCCAATTACACCTGGGATATCGAACATGTCCGCCGTCATTTCGGGTGGAATTCGTTTTTGTTGGCCGGACATTCCTTGGGTGCCCGCGTTTGCGTCCATTACGCCCGGAACCATCATGGGCGCGTCAAACGCCTCCTCCTCTTGGACTTCCTCGCCGCCATTCGCCAAGCCGAAGACAATAAATACGAACGCAAGATGAAGCGGCGACAGCCGACCTACGCCAACCAAGAGAGAATGATCCGGAACTTCCACCTGCAGCCCGCCGGAACCCTGGCGTCCCGGGCCACCCTCGATTCCATTGGGGAAAATAGCGTCAGGCAATTGGAGAACGGCCGTTGGACATGGAAGTTCGACTGGCGCGCTTTTTATATGGAGTACCCCCCGATCTGGGAAGAACTCGCGGGATTGGAACTTCCAATTCTCGTTCTACGGGGAGAAAAAAGCGCGGTGATGCCGCGAAGCGCCTACGATAAAGTACTCGATGCAATTCCCAACGCGCGGGGCATCGAGATTCGCGGCGCCTACCATCACATCACGCTCGACTCGCCGATGTCGGTCGCGCGGCACATGCTCGAATTCAGCCTGCCGCCGTTGTCGGCCGGCGGAGCCTCGGCCTCAAGTCTCGGACTGTAGCGTTTAAGAAGCAGCTTTTTCCTTCTCTAGGGCAGCCAGCATCTCATCGATATTGCAGAACTTTTCGCGAATTTTTCCTTTCGCCTCGCCCCGTTTAATCTCGATCTTATCCAGTCGCTTCCAATCTTCAAAGCAAATGAGATTGGGTTGGCACTCGCTGAAGAATTTTTGGACAGCCTCGGCGTTGCGGCTATCGGAAGGGGCCAAGGGTTTTCCTTTGATATCTTCAAGAAGCGCATCGACGGTCGCATAGGAATCTGCGCGATTGGTCCCAATAAGGCCCGAGGGTCCTCGCTTAGCCCAGCCCACGACATATTGACCGGCCGCGACATCGCCGCCCGCGCTGCTTAGAACCCGGCCCGCGTCATTAGGGATCCGTCCTTTCTTCTCGTCAAACGGAACGCCTTCAATCGGAACGCCAAAGTATCCAACCGAACGCAGGACCATTCCCACATCGAGTGTTTCAAACTTGCCCGTTCCGCGCGGTCGAACCCCTCCGTCATCGGCGGCATAAAGCTCGTTCTTCTCGATTTTGACTGCTTTCACCTTACCGTTCTCGCCCATAATTTCAGTCGGCGACACACAGAACCGCAGCCGAACCTTTTTAGCCTGGGTTCCTTCTCCGCGCTCTGAAACAGCTTTTAGGAATTCGACATTCTTCTTTTCGTTGACGTCGACGCCTTTGTCCCAAGCCTGCTGAGATGCTTCGCCGAGCGCGGCTTCTTCGGGCAAAACAACAAGGTCGGAGGATTCCAACTCGTCGATCTCGGCAATCTCTTTGGGCGAGAATGCGGACTGGAGAGGTCCTCGCCGGCCCAAAAGAAAGACTTCCTTAACCTTACTTGCGCGAAGCGCCTCAACGGCGTGCTCTGCGATGTCGGTCACAGCCAGTGCGTCAGGATCTTTCGCAAGAATTCGGGCGACATCGATGGCGACATTGCCGATACCCACGACGGCCACACTCTCGCAGGACAAATCAAATTCCTTATTGCGGTGATCGGGGTGTCCATTGTACCAACCGACAAATTCGGTAGCCGCATGACTCCCCTGCAACTCTTCGCCGGGGATGCCCAGCGAACGGTCGGATTCGCAGCCAACCGCATAAATGATTCCGTCGTAGTACTTCTTTAAATCTTCGACCTTCAGATCCCTGCCGAGCATGAGATTTCCGAAAAACCGGAAGCGCTCGTCGGAAGCCGTACGCTCATACACCTTCGAGACGCTCTTGATTTTCTGATGATCCGGAGCAACGCCGCCGCGCAGAAGCCCATAAGGGGTCGGCAAGCGATCGAGCATATCGACTTGGACTGCAATGTCCTTACTCTTAAAAAGGGCTTCCGCGGCATAAAACCCCGACGGTCCCGAGCCTACGATTGCAATCCTAAGTGGTCTTTGTTCTTCGCTCATCATCCCCTCATCTTCGATAATCTAGACGCAAGCGGCCGTCCCAATAACGGCTCAAGCTCCCGCGCCGATGCCTTCAATTTAGCTAAATCGATGCCCGTATCCGCCCCTTCGGCGGTGAAAGCAAAGACTAAATCTTCAGTAGCAACGTTTCCGCTAGCCCCCGGAGCGTACGGGCATCCGCCTAAACCGCCCACGGAAGCGTCAAATCCGGTTACCCCGAATTCATGCCAAGCCGTCAGCGCGTTGGCCACCGCCATCCCGTATGTATCGTGAAAATGCAAAAAGAGCTTATCCAAGGGAACGATCTCAAGGAGCGGCTTCAACAGCGCCCGCACTTCACTCGGGGAAGCCTTTCCAATCGTATCTCCGATGGAGATCTCATCGACGCCAAGCCCCATTAGGGTTCTAACAACGGGAAGGACTTTAACCGGACTGATCCGGCCTTCGTAAGGACAATGGAATGCCGTCGAGACATAGGCCCGGATCGGTTTTCCGGCGGATTTGGTTTCGAGAATAACCGGACGGAACCGTTCGATCGATTCAGAAATAGTAGCCTGGATATTTTTTTGATTAAAGGTTTCCGACGCCGCCGTGAAAATGGAAATCTTATCCGCCTTGGCTTCAAACGCCCGCTGGAGTCCCTTTTCATTAGGCACCAATGCCGAATAAAGCACTCCGGGGACACGCTCAATCGCGGCGAAGACCTTTCCCGAATCGCCCATCTGAGGCACAGCTTTCGGAGAAACAAACGCCCCCGTCTCGATTTCCTTTAGACCGGTATTGGCTAACGCGTTGACGAGAGCGGCCTTTTGCTCAACGGAAATAACCGCCGATTCATTCTGCAGCCCGTCACGCGGGCCGACTTCCACAATCCGCGGTTGTGGGCGTGCACTCAACGCGAAACCCACGCGGGACTGCGCTTTTCCAAAAAAGCGGAAAGCCCTTCTTTTCCTTCTGCCGAGGAACGCGCCTTCACCAACGTATCGAGGGAAAGCTTCACGCGCTTTCTATAAGGAAGGTCGGCCATCGCGGCGAGATAGGCTTTAGACATTCGGACGGCGTTTGGACCGTTGCGAAGAATGTTTTTCACCATCCGTTCGGCGATGGGTCCGACCTCGTCGGCGCTCCCCACTTCATGCACAAGGCCGATACGCTGGGCAACATCCATCCCGAATAATTCGCTGGTCAAATACAGGCGGCGCGTGTGCGCCAATCCGATTTTTGGAAGCACGAACGATGAAACCACCGCCGGAAGAATCCCAAGGCGGCATTCCGAGAAACACATCTTGGTCCGGGTTTCGGCTACGACGATATCGCACGCCGCTACGACGCCGAGTCCGCCGCCGTAGACACCGCCGTGAACGAGAGCGATCACCGGAACCGGGCATGTATCAATCGCTTCGATCATTTTGACCAAGCGCATCGCGTCTTTACGGTTTTTAGCCGGGGTATACGTGGAGGCGCGCTTCATCCAGCGAATGTCGGCTCCAGCGCAAAAATCGGGGCCATTGGCTTTCAACACAATCACACGGGCCTTCCCTGGAACGGCTAAATGTTTAAAAACATCTTCCATTTCGGCAAGCGTTTGTTCATCCATCGCGTTACGCACGTTGTGACGGTCAAGCGTCACGGTGGCAATGGGTCCGTCAAGTTCAACTAAAAGATGTTCATATTGCATCGCGCTGCCTCACATTCTAAATACGGGCGTTTTCCGGGGCTGCTGCGGGGCGTTTGCGGCCGCAGCAAAGCATAACGACAATGTCTTGCGGGTATCGGCCGGCTCCAGGATGCCGTCATCCCAAATCCGCGCAGTGCCGAAGTAGGGATGCCCTTCGTTCTCATACTGCTCACGGACCGGCGCTGCAATTTTTTCAGCCTCTTCATCGCTTAAGGTTTCACCCTTGCGTGCAAGCTGTTCCCGTTTAACAATCGTCAAAACCGAGGCCGCTTGGTCTCCCCCCATAACGGAAA
>JBFIEP010000247.1:0-4833 GCA_041603335.1 Elusimicrobiota bacterium
AAGAACAGGCGACGTCTGCGCAGAACATGCTTGAGCACCAGGAAAAGCTGCGTCAGGAGGTTGAAAGCCATCTAAAGGATATTTCAGCCCAACTCAAGCGGGAAAAGGAACTTCGCGATCTGGAAGATTCCAAAACGGAAGCGGGTGGACGCATCGAATCCCTCGAACACCGCTTGGATGAAATGCATGCAAGCTGGGCCGGACTCCTGCGCGACGCCATCAAAGGACAGGAAGCGAGCCGGGAAGCGGTCGCTCCGCGGTTGGATAATGTCACCGGAGAATTTTCGGCGGTTCGGGATGATATTAAACATCTCAAAGACGAACTGACGGAAATTCGAAAATCCTTGTCCCCGGTGAACGACCTCGCCGGTGAAGTCGACAGCTTGCGACGCGCCTTTCCGGAAGCGACACGCCGCCGCGCGATCGAAGACAAAGCCCTGCGGGACGAAATCGGGGGGTTGGCGGAACGTCTCGGCGACTCGGTCGCCCAACGCCTTGAAGCGATTGACCGCCGTATCGCCCAGGAATTGCACGCGAATCAAGACCGCCTTTCTTCGATTCAACGGGAACGGGACTCGTTAAGGGAAACGATCGACGAACAGCATCATAGAATCCGCCAGGAACACCTCAAAGAACGCACTGCGCTTGAGGACCAATTTAATAATCGTCTCGATGAACTCAAGGAATCTCTGGAGGCATACGGGGAACGCCAATCCGGGACCAACGACGCGTTGTCCAAACTTCACCGCCTTTCCGATGAAATGCACACCATTGTCTCGCGGCCGCAGGCTGCCAAAGACCAAATGGTTTCCGACCTCGAACGTGAAAAGCGCGATCTAATGCGTGCGTTAAAGGGACGTGCCGAGGAACTAAGGGCGTATACACTGGAACGCCGGGATGTTGAACACAGCCTCGGTGAGAGCCTCATGGACGCGACCCGCGGGCTGGAACTCGAACGGGCCAAACACCGGGAACTTGAGGAAAGAATCGCATCCCAACAGGGGGAAATCGACCGTCTAAAGGCCGAGGCCGCGCTCCGAGCGGAAGAAAGCCGCCAAAAGGACGAACGCTTCAGACAACTGGCCGAAGAACGTGATCGACTCGCCCAAGCCCTCACCGAAGAAGCCGCAAAAGTGTCGAACCAAATCGATGGACGCACCGATTCGGACCGCCGCTGGGAAGCCAAAATTTTGGATATGCAAAAACGCGTTGATGACGAGAGGGAAAAACGTATTGTGGTTGAGGAATCGACATCGTCTCTACGCGACCAAATTAACACCCTCACCGACCACTTGAGCCGCGTTCTAAAGGAAAAAGAGCGGACTGAACAGCACTACGGGGTCTGGCTGAAAGAACGCGAGTCCATCCAGGATTCGCTGAAGAAAAAGGACGAGATGATCGGAATGCTCTCCTCGACCTTCCAAAACCTGCTTAAAAAGCCCTCCAGCAGCTGAATTCTTTAAGCGAAATTTGACTTAATCACCCGTTGACAGGACCCGCGAAGTTGATACACTATTGCCCGTTCAGCTATAGAGGGACTTTTGATGGCAAAGAAAAAAACGAAATCAAAACCGGCGCAAAAGAAAGCAAAGGCGAAGCCTAAAGTAAAGGCGAAGCCCAAAGCCAAGGCCAAACCCAAGGCGGCTAAAAAAGTGAGTGCCCCCGCGAAGGCGGCGGCGTCTGCTCCCGCGAAGAAAGGCCGAACAAGAAAATCAAAGATTCCGGTCCGGAGCACACCCAACCGCTTGACGGGTCGACGAAAGGGGTCCAGTTCTCCCGATGATTTGCGCGCCCTGGTCCACGAAGAAGCTCCTAAAAAAAGGAACTTACAGCGGGGGGGCCTAACCAAGCGCGACCTCGCTGGAATAAAACAAGAGCTTATTGTTAAACGCCAGAGAATCGTTGATGCCATGCGCCGCAACCAAGGATTCCAAGTGAGCACCGGGAGCGATGTCGGTGACGAAGCGGATCAGGCCGGAATGAACATCGAACGCGAATTGCAGTTCGAGCTTTCCGATAACGAGCGTACAACCCTCGACCAGATCGAAGGCGCCCTTCGCAAGATGGAAAAAGGCACCTTCGGACTCTGCGAGCAATGCCGTCTCGCCGTTGAGACGCTCCGAATCAAAGCGCTGCCCTTTGCCCGGTATTGCATTAAGTGCCAAAGCACCTCGGAGAAGGCAACCGCGACGCTGCTGTAGCGGAGCCTCAACCGCGTGAAAGCCGCCCGGCTCAATGAATTTGGCGGCTCCGAACGTCTCATTTACGGAGACCTACCCGATCCTTCCCCAAAAGCGGGCGAGGCCCTGGTATCTGTTAAGGCTTGCTCCATAAACCACCTGGATCTCTGGATTCGGGAAGGGAACCCAACCTATAAGATCAGCCTGCCCCATGTACTGGGCAATGATGTGGCCGGAACCGTCGAATCCTTCGGACCCGACACCAAGATCGACGGACTCTCCTCAGGGGACTCCGTCATCGTCTCTCCCGGCGTCTCCTGCGGGCTATGCGGGCGCTGCCGTGAAGGGCGCGATAATATATGCGATTCCTACGCGATTCTTGGTGCCGGTGCAGGCTGGGGCGGCTACGCGGAGAAAATCGTCGTTCCAGCCAAAAATCTCATACCGAAGCCGGATAAACTTTCTTATGAAGAAGCGGCAAGCTTCCCACTGGCGTACTTAACGGCGTACCATATGCTCGCAACGCTCGCGGAAGTCAAACCGGGACAAACCGTTGTTGTTGTCGGATCAGGAAGCGGAGTCGGGGCGGCAGCCATTCAGATTGCTAAACATTTGGGAGCGACCGTTTGGGCCGCCTCCAGTACCGAAGCGAAATTAGAGGCGGCACGCGCTCTCGGAGCAGACGGCGTGCTTACCGCGCCTCCAGAGCGCCTATCCCGTGCTGTGCGCAAGGCGGTTGGACGGGAAGGGGTCGACGTGGTTTTTGAACATGTGGGGGGAGACATGTTTACCGATGCCGTCAAATGCCTTCGCCCCGGAGGGACCATCGTAACGTGCGGCGCGACGGCCGAGCCGATAATTTCACTTAATCTCCTATACGTATTTTTTAAAGAACTAAAGATTCTAGGCGCAAAAATGGGGACTCTCGATGAACTTAGAACCCTCACCCGGTTATTCGATGAGGGTTCCCTCCTCCCGTGCGTGGACCGCGTATTTCCTTTGTCGGAAGCGGCTGCGGCCCATGACTACCTCGCGTCGCGAAAACAATTCGGAAAGGTAGTCCTGACTCCGTGAAGCGCCTATACACTCTGACATTGCTGCTGGCTTTCTCCAGCCCGTTCTGGGACCTAGGCCATCCGCTATGGGAAGTCGATGATGCGCGCTATGCGGAAGTTCCGCGGGAGATGGTGGAACGGGGAGACTGGGTTACACCCCAACTCAATTATGTCGACTACATCGAAAAGCCGCCCCTGATTTACTGGGCCGGAGCTCTCTCCTATAGTCTTTTCGGCGTTTCAGAAGGTGCGGCACGCCTCCCACTCGCAATCTTCGCTCTTATGGGGCTTATAGGGGTCTGGTGGCTCGGCAGTTGGCTATACGGAGATAAAACCGGGATTTTAGCGGCGGTTATCCTCGCATCCTCCGTTCAGTTTTTTGCCCTATCGCATCTCATCACGCCGGACATGGCTGTTTCTGTGGCTCTACTATGGAGTACAGGCCTGATACTTCGCTGCCTGCGAAAACCCAAGGATGCCTCCTGGGCAGGCCCCGCGGCATGGATTGCGATGACCGCAGCTCTTCTCGCGAAGGGATTGATCGGGATAGTGCTGCCCGGCGCCTGGACCTTGGCCCTGCTGTTTCTGTTTCCGGAAACCCGACGCGGACTCAAGGGCCTGCTGTTCAATTGGGGACTCCTCTTCTTCATCGTTGTGATTGGGGGTTGGTTTGCCGTCATGGAACAAGCAAACCCCGGATTCTTCAACGTCTTTGTCATCGAACAGCACTTCCAACGTTTCCTCACACCCAAATATAATCGACCCGGCGGATGGTGGTTCTTCTTCGTCGTTGATACCGTCGGGTTTCTTCCGTGGGCGCCGCTTGCCGTTACAGCGGTGGTCGTCCCATTAGTTAGATTTAAGAATTCCGATTCGCGGGATCTGCAGCTCGCGCTTTGGGTAGCGCTGATTTTCGGATTTTTCTCGGCATCGAGTTCGAAGCTGATTACCTATATCCTGCCTCTGTTTCCACACCAAGCCGTCCTTGCCGCTGCATTCGCCACTCGACTGCGTCGAGAACGCCTCCTAGACCGCAGAATGCAAACGGCGGCACTCATACTCGGATCGCTCATTGGTGCGGCAGCACTCCTGACTCCGTTTGTCGTACGCCTCATTGTTCTACCTGTTCCCATCGGGACCGGACTCACGGCTGCCGGAACCCTCCTCCTGGCATTTCTGGCATTCGGTCTTCTATGGTTTGCACGTGCCTCACGCCTTGAGGATGAATCAAAGGTCGTCATCCCGATTGCCCTTTCCGGGTTTCTCGTTTGTTTGAGGCTTGACCCCGCGTTTGGATTTGATCACTTGTTTTTTCGGCTTGTTTTTGCCTTTTGGTTTCCCGGCGTAATACGAACGGCCGGCATCCACCAAAAACCGCCCCCGGAATGCCTCGCGACCGAGAAGCATCCGAAATCCCATGTCGTCGCGATTGGCCAGCGTCAACTCGACCGGCCACGTTTCACCCAGGAGTGAAATATTGGTGACGATCACCGGCCGCAGCGCCGCTTTGCCGCTGGAACTCCGGACGCTCCGGTACTCCAGCACCCGGGCCTCCGCTTGCACGACTTGGTCGGTTTGCCTTTGCACCGGGTGGACTT
>JBFIEP010000248.1:0-4788 GCA_041603335.1 Elusimicrobiota bacterium
ACTCTTCCGCCGAAAGAGATAATCCAGTGAACACTTTATACTTTGGACCCATTGTTGAACTCAGTGCAGGAAGGGTTTTCACAAGAAATTCTTGAAGCGGCGCTCGATTCAAAATTCCTTCCGCATGAATGCGGTCTCGATCCCACTTCTTCATTGCGGGGCTTGCATGCCCAAAGGATTCGACGAACCAATTTTGCAGGACATTTCTCTGTTGAGGAGAAAGATTATCTATGGCTATTGCCATCTCCAGCAGTTGATTATCATCCGCCTCAGAAGCGATAGGGGGACCGTGTTTTACATCCCATTCAATAAAGAGACCGACTAACTCCTGGCTCGAAAGGCGGCGGTATTCATACCCGGATTTACTCTTATTCACGCCGGTCACCAGCCCTAGCGATATGCGGATAAATTTATCGGAATCAAATTCAGGCTCCGAAAAGCCATGAGCTGGCACCAGGAGCAAGATGAGGGAAAGAACTATTTTGGCGGGCTTTTTCATTAATATCCCGCTAGGGTAACCCCTGAACAGCAAATCCGGCAAGAGTAATTCGGCTCTTCGGCTTAATATTGTAAAGTCCCTCAATGAAACGCTGGGTCGCCGCCATATTTTGCGCTGTGTTCTTTTTAGTCTCCGCGTCTCACGCGTGGGCGCACAGCACCGACATTTCACCGGATTGCGGGATTTGTCAGACCTTCGATGCGGCCCATCCTACTCCAGAAGGCTCCGCAATTCCATCCTCACCGCCGCGTGAATCTCGAATTCCTAACTTAGAGTTACGAATTGTCCCCACCAGCGGGATTTCACTCCACCTCGTTCGCGCCCCGCCTCAAGCCCTCTAACTTACCCGAAGTTCGCATCAAATTGTCCGCCAAAATGACCGGGGCGGATACATCGAAGAATACCGTCAGGGAATAGAGGCCTTAACATGAGAAGAATTTTCGCAGCAATAATCACTATTTGCTCACTTACCGTCGTTTCGATCGCTCAGGAAAGCAGTACTCCTAAATCCAAGAATAAATTCAATCCCGAAGTCAGCGTCATCGGCTGGGTCCAAGCGGAGACCGGCCGGCGCAACCCGGCCTCCGTCACGGCCGAGGAACCCGCCTTCAGCTTCAAAGAAGCGGAGCTCAGCCTGCAGTCAAACGTCGACGCTTACGGCCGGGCCGAAGTATTTATCGGATTTGACGAGGAAGGGAACGTAGAACTGGAAGAAGGTTATCTCGACTGGACCAGCTTTCCCTACGGTCTCGCCGCAAAGGTGGGGAAGTTCAAAAGCAACTTCGGGAAATTCAATCGAACGCATGTTCCGGAAACGGACTTCGCAGACCGGCCTCTGGTCGCGGAGCAATTCTTCGGAGATGGGGGGCTGGGAGGTGCCGGCGTTTCTTTGTCCTGGCAGATCCCCAACCCCTGGATTTTCGCGGAACTGACTTCGGAAATAACCAACACCCCCGAAGCGGCAGAAGTGCCGGCCTTTGGGAAGGCCTACAAGCGCGACCTCCTCTATGTGAATCGCTTAAGCGGGTACCAGGATTTGAGTGAATCACTCAACGTAACCCTCGGGGCCAGCCATGCTTACGGTTCGGCGGGGCAGGAATTCCCCGGTGTCTCTTTCTCAAGTCGAACCCTTCACAGCCAACTGGGCGGCATCGACCTAACGCTGCGCTGGAAAAACCCCCGCAAGGCGATCTACCGCTCCGCGTTTTGGCAGACCGAAGCGCTGTGGTCCAAACGGGAAGCGGCCGATGCTTCCCACATCGGAAGCTGGGGCATGTTTTCCCACTTCCAATATCAATTCGCACGGCGCTGGAAAGCGGGTGTGCGTTACGACTATACTCAGCTCCCCACCAATGGAATAATGCACGAGGCGGGCGGCCTGGCGTATTTGACCTTCACCCCGAGCGAATTCAGTCTGATCAGCCTTCAAGGACGCCGCGTTCGAAGATTCGACGGCAATAAAGAAACTTTAGGCTGGTTGAAGATCACCTTTAATATTGGACCCCACGGGAGTCACCCCTTCTAATGAAAACGCTATTTCTTGGAAGCGTACTGTTAGCATTGAATTCGCCGGTCTTCGCCGCGCTGCGCATCGTCACGACGACTGAAGACCTGGCCGCCCTCGCCCGCGAGGTGGGGGGCAAGCATGTGAAAGTCGAGTCTATCGCCAAGGGATATCAAGACCCGCATTTCGTAGACGCAAAACCAAGCTACCTCCTAAAACTTAAGCGGGCGGATCTCTTTATCCAAGTGGGCTTGGAGCTTGAATCTTCCTGGGCACCGAATCTCCTAAGAAGCGCGCGCAACAAGGGGATTCGCCCCGGCGCTCGGGGATTCCTTGACGCATCGACCGGCTGCGATGTGCTCGACAAGAATATCACTGCGGACCGTTCGCAGGGCGATGTTCACCCGGAAGGAAATCCGCATTACTGGCTCGACCCCGCAAACGGCCGGATCATCGCCGAAAATATCGCGGGTAGGCTCTCTGAATTAGACCCGGATCACGCTGGAGACTACCGATCGAATCTTGCGGTTTTTGAGACTCGTCTTAAAAAGAAAGCAGCTGAGTGGGGCGAGCTCACTCAGGCCTTTAAGGGGAGCAAGGTCGTCACGAACCATAACTCCTGGCCGAACTTCGCAAAAACCTTCCACCTCAACGTCATAGACTTTGTCGAACCAAAGCCCGGAATCCCCGCATCACCCTCCCATATCAAAAACTTAATCAACCGCATTCGTAGGGAAAAGATAACTTTGATCTTCATGGAGCCCTACTTCGATGAAAAACTCCCCAAAAAAATAGCCTCGGACACCGGAGCCAAGCTATTGATCCTTCCTCCCTCGGTGGGGGCGGTCAAGGATATAAAGACTTACTTCGATCTCTTTGATCACAACCTGAATCTGCTTTCCGGCGCACTGGGAGGAAAACGATGATGGACATCGTGATGCTCTTCGCCTGGCCGTTCGCCGCATTGTTGGTGATCACGGCGATTCACGCCTACCTCGGACTGCATGTGGTCCAGCGGGAGGTTATCTTCGTCGATCTTTCCCTGGCCCAGATCGCTGCACTGGGAGCATCGATTGCCGTTCTAGCGGGTTTGGATCTCCATGGAATCGGCGCCTATCTGTACTCGTTGGGATTCACCTTAATCGGGGCCGCTTTTTTCGCTTTTACGCGTTCGGATAAAAACGACGTTCCGCAGGAAGCGGTCATCGGAATCGTATACGCGGTCAGCGCGGCCGCAGCCATCATGATTATGGATCGCCTACCGGAAGGCGCAGAACACCTTAAGCACATCATGGTGGGAAATCTTCTCGCGGTGACGCCCTCTGAAGTAATTAAGATGGCCGGGCTCTATGCGGTAGTCGGACTGCTCCATTGGTACTGGAGTGCGTCACTGCTCCTGATTTCGGCCGACCCGGAGAAGGCACGGCGGGAAGGCTACAACCTGCGCCTTTGGGATTTCCTGTTCTACGGAACCTTCGGTCTCATCGTCACGGTATCGGTTCCGATTGTCGGCGTATTGCTGGTGTTTAGTTATCTGATCGTCCCGGGTGTCGCGGCACTGCTCTTTTTTAACTCGCTTCGGTCGCGTCTGGTTTTTGCTTGGGGGATGGGGGCACTGGTAAGCGTGATCGGAATGGGCATTTCCTTCTGGCTTGATTCTCCAACGGGGGCGACCATCGTATGCACCTTCGGCGGGGCCCTAGGGCTCTTGGCGGCTGGCCGCGCCGCGTTTGGTCAACGAGCCTAAGAAGCGGGTCGAAGCTTAATCCGCCATGGCGTACTTTTCATCGAAAATGCGCACATACTGACGGGTTTCCTTGAACGGGGGAATGCCGTCGTGTTTGTCGACGTTGGGTTCCCCGGCGTTGTAGGCCGCGGCAACGAGTTGCCTGCAGCCGACCGTGCTTGCCTTACCGCAGTACTTCGATTTCAGATTGGTCAGGAACGCGTTTCCGACAATGATGCTGTTGTTGAGTCCATACGGCGCGCGTCCGTCAAAGCTCAGTGGTTTGTCGCCGAGAACGTGATGCCCGTCCTTTCGGAATTTCCCAGAGCTATAGGTCGAATTCACGTAGAAGTTCCAGATCAGCTTGGTTACCTGCATAAGGCCTTTCGCATCTGCGTGGGACTTCAGGGACGTGTCGACCTCGGGGGAATTGTGGTTGATCCGGTTCTCGGTAAACGCAATGGCCTGAACGAGCTTCCAATTGCTGCCCGTCAGGAGGCGAATACGTTTTTTGACGATCGAGACGGCGACGCAGGCTTCCGCGTGTTGGCTCTGAGCCTTGCGGTTTCGACACTCCCGGGATAACGCGCCCGCGGAGCCGTATTTCCTGATTGCGGATTCGACGAATCGGTTTTCCTGCGCGGTTAGCGAGAAACCGGCCAATTTCAAGTCGGGAATCTTCAGGGTATCGGGCTTGAAGTTAACGGCCGCCGAGAGTGATTGAACCATGCCGAAAGAAAGGGAAAGTGAGGCGGTGAGGATTTGAATTCGCATGGGGACAACCTCCGGGTATTCTATAGATAGTCGAAAGGGCCTATAAACAGTAGGGGCCTGCGGCCCGGGGCTGATAGGGAGCAAAGGGCCCAGATTGTTGCTCCCGTGATTTTTACACAGGAATAGCGAACGGAGTAAAAATACTTTAAAATGGAAGAATATTTTTACAGGAGCCGCAGATGACTTCACAAAAAGTTGAATCCATTCTTAAACGGGCGGATGCCTTTCGAGACGATGGAGTTCTTGTCGCCGGCGGCGGGGGATTCATCGGGGGACATCTGGTCG
>JBFIEP010000249.1:0-4774 GCA_041603335.1 Elusimicrobiota bacterium
CGGCAGAGGCTCATGAGGCAAAAGCCCAAACGAATCCCGCAGCTCTCCCTCGAATTTCTCGGGGTCCCGGGGTACGCGCCGATAATAGGCGAGATCTTCCTTCGGGTGAAGCGCCGAAAGCGAAACCCGGCGTCCAACCAACTCGGAGAGACGACCAGCCGCCCTCTCATCATCAGAACGCAGGGTCGACCCATCCGGAAACACGATTTCCGCCGCCGGAATACGATTCTCGCCGGGCTCCTCAAGGTAGCGCGCGGAGCAGGACATCAACTCAGGCAAACGCTTGGCGCCGCTAATTTCACCTATCTCTTCCTCACGGACCGCCCAGCCGCGATCGCCGACAATTCCTGCAATGCCGACGTGGGCCGACTGCAAACGCTCTCCCCCCATTGATTTTACCGGGTAGCGCCAAATTTCAGCGACACGTCCCGCCTCAAAAGGCATACTCGACCTCTCGTTCATACACAAACGTAGCCTGCGAATCTGTTTTGTGGAATTTTGATTTTTTGCCGACTGTCATAAGCAAGGTCCCGGCACCGGGGATTGGGTTTAAAAGTTTATAACTTCGCGTAAAGCGTTCTCCCGCGGCTAGAGAAACAAGCTCTCCGTCCCGATTCGTGGGCCGCACCGCCGCTTCGGTTCGATTAGATGCCGGACTTAGATCGTAAAAGCGCACAATCCGGCTATCAACGACCTCCCCGCCCTCATCGAGGATCTCAAATCCGACCCGATACACTTTCGGAGTATCGGGAATCAATCGATGCGGCGCAAAATCCGTGGACCAATCCAATATGAGATGGGTCTCTCCATTTTTCCGGACCAGCGAAGCGGAGAATCCATCGAACATCGAGCGAATGATCGTCTCGACCTTCCGCTTGTTCGCGGACCACAAATAATAGTGCGAAGTCTTCCCATCGGTTTTTGCAAGATGGCAGGAGTTGCAATGCCCGATCTCTCCGGCGTCAAAGCCGGCACGCGTCGCCTCAACCACTCCGGAATGACAGCTGACGCAATTGAGCGTGTGGGAGAAAGTCTTAGAAGGAATCGGATCGCAAAATCCCGAGGGGGGCACGAACCCGGGCTTGGGCGCATAGTCGGCCCGCGTCACAACCCGATCGCCTTTTTTATGGCAGGTCAGACAATCAATCGCCGTGGAGCGCGTAAACGAATCGGGAACCTCCCCGCGGCGCAGATAGGTAAATAGAGCCTTTCCGTCCCACGCGTGATCCAGCGAGCCCTCATACATATCGGCTCTCGGGGAATGGCAATCGATGCAGATCGACTTCATCTTAGCCGCGAGTTCTTTTTTCTGCTGTCCCGGCGGAAATTGCCCGACCACGTCCTTAAATTCAACAACAAGCATTTTCGACGCGTTGGCATGCGGCCCCGACTTCCATTCCTCATATTGCTTGGCATGGCAGGCAGCGCAGGCCGCCACCTCGGCCGTTCGCTCCGGATTTTCCGGAAGCTCTATATTCACTTCCCCCTTCGCCGCGGACGTCAGGAACAAAAGCAGCAGCAGCTTCATGCCCGGTATCCGCGCAAACGCTTCAGGACCTGCTCGGCCCCGCGCCAGAACAATCCCTTACGATGCGGAGTGCGGGAGGAATTCTCTCCCTCGAGCCAATTGGAATAATACGATCCGAACATGCGGGAAGTCAGCAGAAACTCGGCCCGTGCGGCGGGATTTCCGGCAAGATGCCGGGAACGCCGCCACGCCGACCGGGCCCCGTAAAAACGCTCTCCCATACGCCGCGCGCCATCCATCACGGTTTTAGCTTCCAGTCCCTCCGGGAGAAATGTCAGATGGTTTCCATCAAACGCGGAAACCGCGTCTTCCACAAACCGCCCCTTGGACTCCATCGATGTCCGGACCTTGGTCCCACGGTTAAACGTGAGAAAGGTCAGCTTCAAATAGAGAATCCCCGCCTCTTCGCAAAAATCGACGAACGCGTCAAAATCCTCGGGGCGCGTCCCCTCCAATCCCAAAATAAAACCCGCCGCCACTTCAATCCCGTACGCCTGCGCCCCCGCGATGATGCGGCGATACTCACTCACGGAATTCTGCACCTTCGCGACCGATCCCAACGAGGACTCCGACAAACTCTCCAGCCCGCAGTAAACGAAACGGCAGCGGTTTTCCGAAAGTACCGCAAGCGTCTTCCCGTCGTCAAGAGCTTCCAAGCAAAGCTCGGCGCTAAAACCCGTCGCCGACGAACGCCCGATCGCTTTGGCAACCGCCGTCAGATGCTCTTTATCCTGACCGAAGTTATAGTCGATGATATTTATAAACTCGCGGGGAACCTGCTTGAGATCTTCCTCTATTTTCGAAATCGGCAAAGATCTTGCCGACGGCTGCACGGCATGCACAAGACAAAACGCGCAGCCCTCGGGACATCCAAGCGAGGTTTCAAGAGGCGTTCCCAAAAATCGAAGCGCCGAATCGGAATCGGAAGGGTCCACTAAATCAAAAGCCGGAGCGGGGGGAATGACCTGGGAGCCGTTTGAATAATAACGCGCTTCGAGTTTTCCCGAAATTAAATCCTCGGAAAAACGATCGGCCACCGCTTCAAAACGCCCGCTCACAACACAGTCGGCAAAACGGGAACACAACTCAAAATCGAGAGTAGGCAGTTCTCCCCCCCAAACAACAGGCGTCCCCGGAATTCTCTCATGAAGGGACTTCGTAAGGGCTTTGGCTTCTTCGAAATTCTGCGCTCCGACCTTAAGGCCTATCATCGCAAGCGGCGCTTCCTCCACTGCTGTCTCAACGGACTCCGAAGCCGAATGAAAATTCAAATCCAGGATGCTCACATTGAATCGGTCCCGCAGGCAGGCCCCGACCGTCGGGAGAGCCAAGGTCGGAAACCCTCCGGGCCAGGTGGGAAGATCGAGCAGAATTATACGAGGGGCCGTCATAAAGGGGGGAACCTGCTACGGGGTGCGGACGTCATGCCAGACTTCGCCTGTCATTCTTTTATGCGAACAATCAATAATGATTCGTCCGAAATGGGAACTCCGGGGATCGGCGATATAAAGCCAGCGGCCGGAATCCTTCAGGTAATCCTTCAGAGAATCCCCACGCACCCGGCGCACCTCACGCGGCACCGCACTCGACGCATGGTCGGGAAGATCCAAGGGCGGGATCTCAGGGGTATCGCCGTCCAACAACCGTTCGATCCGGTCCGGAGGCGCCCCATCGTGCTTTAAACGGTATTGATCAAGCAGGGCGAGGAAATACCCGAAGGCACCTTTTACTCCGGACTCCAATGAAACATGCAGTCTGGAATTAGGGCGCGCGCGTTCACGTGCGACCATCTCGTCGGGGACTACCGTCGCGAAAAGAACCTCCATTTCCTTCAGCACCGCGATAAGCCGGTTAAAAGAATCCTTATCTTTTGAAAATCCGTCATCTTCGGCGACTTCCAGACGCCAGCGGAGCCTCCGGGCCAGCGAAGAACGCTCGGAAAGCGCCGCACGGTCAGGGCCGGTCTCAAATTCAACATTCTCCACTAACGGAAACTCCTCTTCGCCGCTCCCGGCGGCAAGAAGCGTCCCGCAGGAGAGGAGAAAGCATAGCGCCGTCGCCGCAAACCGGAATTTCCGCATTGCGATAGCCTAGCCCGAAAACAACGAAAAGGCCAGGCCTGCACTTTCGCCACCTGGCGACCCCATCGAAAATCCGCTACGCTTAAACTTCATGCTGTTTGAAATTGACACCGAAGCGGGAGACGCGACACTAGCGGTTCAAAACGCCCTGTACACCAAGGAGGCGATTGAGGGAGCCGCGCATGCCTTCGCAGGCATTGCCGACGTTTATGTCGACGATGAAAGCGAGCCTGACGAAACGGTCATCACGCTGGAACCCAAAAAAGAAACGAAAGATGAAGATGCCCTGAAGGAACTCGCGGGGACCTTTCTCAACGAACTCCTGAATCAAACTCTTGGAAAACAATTGCTCGCCGACAACGCGACGATGACGCAGCTCGTCATCACCAAGGCACTCATGGCGGCGCGGCGCGATCCCGCCGATCCGCTGCAGCCCCCGGCCGCGGGTGACGACCAGATGACCGATGAACAAAAAGCCGAAGCGGCCAAACTTTTGAAAAAAGCAGAAGCGGATTTTGAAAAACTCCAGAAGGGGTTTAGCTGATGACCCAACCCATTCGCATTCGCGGCGAAAACGGCGTCCTGACCCAGCATCCGGAAGCCGGCAAGCTAACGCTGTCAAAAGAAGACGTCGCCGCAGCGCATTTCCGGAAGGTCGGAGAAGGCTGGCTTGTCACCAACGACATGGGCCAGCACGTTATCCTGAACGAACCCGATTTTCGGGCCTATCTCGACGGAAGCCTTTCCAAGGATTCCGAGGCCTGGCTGGAACTGCGCCAAAAAGGGTTTCTCAAGAAATACCTCGATTTTGAACTCCTGGTAGAAAAATACCGGCACAAAAACTCCTTTCTATTCACCGCAGCGGCGCTCCACATTATCGTGACAACGGCACGCTGCAACCACAAATGCCAATACTGCCACTCAAGCGTGGTCGGAGAAAAAAAGAAGGGCGTTGATATGACTCCGAAGCATGCGATGAAGGCCGTTGATCTCGCCTTCGATTGCCCCAACCCCAACATCTCTTTTGAGTTCCAGGGCGGAGAACCGACTCTCAATTGGCCGATCATCGAACTCGTCACCAAATACGCGCGTTTAAAGAACGAGGCCTCGGGACGCGGCGTCCACCTATCCCTTGTCACGACGCTCTCGACGATGAATGAGGAGC
>JBFIEP010000250.1:0-4769 GCA_041603335.1 Elusimicrobiota bacterium
AGAAGGCAGACCCCGACAAAGTTCTCGTGGCCACGAACCGGAAAGCGCGGTTCAACTACGAGCTTTTCGACATCGTTGAAGCGGGATTATGCCTAAAAGGTCCGGAAGTAAAATCCCTCCGGGACAGCAAGGCCCGGCTTGAAGGGGCCTTCGCCCGCCTCGATGGTGATGAAGTCTTCCTCTATAACCTCTATATCGCCCCCTACTCCCAAAATACCGGTGAAGACATCGATACCGACCGGACCCGGAAACTGTTGGTTCACCGCCGGGAAATCGAGAAATTCCGCAAAGGAATTGATCAGAAGGGATTAGTCCTCGTGGCTGTTGAGATCTATTTCAAAAAGGGCTGGGCGAAGGTCGCCATTGCGCTCGCGAAGGGCAAAAAAAGCAATGACAAACGCGACTCCCTGAAGAAGAAGGCTCAAGCACGCGAACTTGATCGCTCGTTCAAGGGTAAGTTCAAACTTTGACCGCCGGTCTATTCCTTCCGATATTCGGACTGGCCCTCGGAGGTCTTCGAAATCCTTGGGCGTTCACAGCCGCAGCTCTCTTGCTCTGGGGCGCCGCTGCTTCCCAAAGACGCCTTCCTAAGATTCCGTTCGCGCCTCTTTGGGGCATATGGCTCGCATGGGCCGCACTTTCGGCGCTTTCCTCGGCGGAACCGTGGCGCGGCCTTTCCGATTTAGCCTATCGTGCATCCGCGATGTGTGTTTTTCTTCTTGCATTGAGCGCCCATGAAGACGGAAAGAAAACATGGCGTCTCTTTCTCCTCATAACGATACCCGCATTCGAATTAGTGTCCTACTTCATCCATATCCGCGGGTATGCGAAAGTGGGTGTCCTCTTTCCCTATTACAACTATACGGCGGCGGTGGCCGCAATCGGAGCCACGCTTGGGCTCGCTGCGATTTTTTCAAAGGAAGACGAGGAACAAGCCCTTGGCTGGATTTGCCTACTGGCCTCATGGACGTGGCTGCTCTGGTCTGGGAGTAGAGGAGGCCCACTCGCTGCCGGAGTCGGCAGCCTCACAGTTCTGATGCGCTTGGGATACAAGACCGCCGCGAAGATTTTCGTATTCGCCGGAGCGGTCGCGATTCTCGGCCTCTTCGCATCAGGATCGGGACGACTCAAGATCGGCCAAATGAAATCCAACCTCAGACCCCAGCTTTGGAAATCCGCCATTGCGGTTGCTGCGGATTCCCCCTTCCTCGGTGAAGGTCCCGGTCAATTTGATCGAGGTTTCCTGCGCCACAACTTCCCAGCTTCCTTCGCAGAAGCTCACACACGCTACGGCCGTCATACAGATCACGCCCATTCTGAATTTCTCGAAGAGGCCGCTGAAATTGGATGGCCAGGAGCGCTAATTCTCACGTTCGTGATTCTTATGACATTCAGATTGGCATGGATGCACGGCAATCCTGAAGTAGGCGCGCTCGGTGCCGCAGCAGCCTTGTTGACGCATGGCCTCTTCGATAATATATTCGCCTTGCCTGCGCTTGAGTGGATGTTCTTTTCGTTTCTCGGCGCCTCGCTCGCTCCAAGAAATGCAAATGAGACCCGCTTTCCTCCGGCATGGATTGCGGCCGGGATCTTGTTAACGATATTCTCGTCTTGGCCAAAATGGATTGTAGATACTGCGCGCGCCGACGGCTCGGAGCCCGCCCTACACAGAGCGCTCACTTTCACCCCAAAAGACCATACGTTATGGTCAGACATTGCCCGCGCGAGGATAGCCGCGAACAATCCAGGAGGAGCCGTCCAAGCGTTTTTCGCAGCATCACAGCTGCATCCGACTGAAGCAGTCTATCCTCTTTGGATTTCGCAGATCGCGCACCGTGCGGGAAGGTGGCAGGACGTGCTGTACCATACGGCACGCGTCATAGAGCTTGAGCCGAAATGCCCGCAGGCGAGGCTGCTGAGGGCCAACGCATTTTTGGCACTTGGACGCCGAGATAACGCACGGTCCGAATTAAAGACGTTTCATTTAATCGTCAAGCCGCTCGCCTGGGTGAAGATGTTATGGCCAGGGCAACGCTTCGTGCTGGGCCACGACGTTCTACTACTCAAGGATTTAGAGAACCGTCTTTCGAATTAGAAACGAATGCCGACACCGGAATCTATTCCGGCACGATTCGTATAGGTCCCGGCGACATGCAAGTAGAGATAGGGTTTGGGACGAATACTAATTCCCATCGTCGCGCGTGGAACATTAACGGCCACATTTTTGCCGACCAACGCGGCATCCCGCACAGGAACCGCTAGAACAACAAGACGCGTCCGATCAACTCCCGCGCCGAAGTAAGGAGTTGCCCTTTTAAAATTAAAGGACGCAACAAGATTCAGTCCTAAATGACTCGCGGAGAAAAAACGGTGCGCCATCGTGTGACCCGACCAACCCAGCAGGATTTGAGGATGCCAAACGCTTTCAGTTTTTTTCGTAATACCGTAACGCAGTCCGCCGCCAGCGATCGTTGTTCCCTGAAAACTCATTCCCCGGATATAACCATCTAACGCAAACGGCAGCCCGATTTCGGCCTGTACCAACGGAAGCCCATAAGCCCCCACACCGCTATCACGCATCACGCGATTTCCGGCTTCGGAAGCAAACCGATACCCCCCGCGAAAACCAACATCAAATCCCGAAAAACCGAGACTACGCCCATTATGGAAAGTCGAAGCTCCCAATACCGATCCTATATCACGGGCAAACGGCTTCAGCGAGGGTTCATCTACAAATTGTTGAAATCCCCTAAACGGATCACCGGCCCGTACCGGAGCCGCGATGACAATAAGGCCAAAAAACGAAATTAAGAGGTTTTTCAATAAGTTATCCACAGATTTATGCACATCTCCACGAATGCATGTTAACAAATTGTTACAACTTGGGGGCTGCAAACAGCCGGATTCCTTCCAACGTCAAATCCGGCAGGTAAACCGCCTTCAACTTCATCGCCTTGAGAAATAGTCTCCCCAATCCCCCGGTAACTATAATTTTCGGCTTATTTTTACTACCAAACTCATGTAGCGTTTCTACCAGAACCCGATCAATCATTCCCAAATAACCGTAATAAATACCCGCCTGCAGACATTCGACGGTATTTTTTCCTATCACCCGCCGGGTGGGTCGAATCGGAACCTCCGGCAATTTAGCCGCCTTCAGGGCGAGCGCCTCTGAAGCAACCTTAGGGCCGGGCAAAATTGCACCGCCTAAATAATCTCCATTACGTGCGACGCAATCAAACGTCGTTGCGGTTCCAAAATCTATTACGACTGCGGGACCCTGAGACTTTCGATAGGCTGCAAGAGCATTCGCGATCCGGTCGGCCCCCACCGTAGCGGGTACGTCCACCCGCAATTTAATTCCTAACGCAGAGCCCGGAGTTAACTGTTTGGGGCGGAAACCGAAAACAGAGATTACCGCTTTACGGATACGTGCATCGCATTTAGGGACGACACTCGCAAACACAACCGACTCTGCATGCGCATAGGGTTTCAAGGCAGCACGCAGCATCGCGACAGACGGCAGGGGAGCGGTCGCAAGACGCGAACGTCTCGCGACGCGCTCCCCCCGGAAGAGTCCGAAGGTGAGATTCGTGTTCCCGATATCTACGACAAGAACAGATCCCACACCCCTGTCTGCTATCCTAACGCTCCGATTAGTTCCTTCACCGCACCTGCGGACTTCAGAAGCTCGGTGCGTTCCTCGGCAGTGAGATTCAACTGAATGATCTCCTCAATCCCGCGTGATCCCAACTTGGTCGGGACACCGACAAAAATTCCGTCGATTCCGTACTCCCCTTCGAGGTAGCACGCGCACGGAAGAATCTTTTTCTTGTCTTTGAGGATCGCTTCGACCATCTCGGCAGCCGACGCCGACGGTGCGTAATAAGCCGAGCCGCGTTCCAATAACTTAACAATCTCGGCGCCGCCTTTTCGCGTACGATCGTTTATCGCTTCGATCTTATCGGCAGACAGCAATTCAGGAATCGGAATGCCGTTGACTGTCGAAAAACGCGGAAGCGGAACCATCGTGTCGCCATGACCGCCAAGAACCATCGCGTGTACGTTCTCGATAGAAACATCGAGAGCTTCGGCTAGGAAGGTGCGCATGCGTGAAGAATCCAGCACACCGGCCATCCCGATCACACGGTGCTTCGGGAATCCCGATTTTTTGAGAGCGACCGAGCACATCACATCAAGCGGATTGGACACGATAATGAGAATACAATTCGGCGATTGCTCGACAATTTTTTCCGTGACAGAACCCACGATCCCTGCATTTGTTTTAAGCAGATCATCGCGGCTCATCCCGGGTTTTCGCGGAATGCCTGCCGTAATAACAACGATGTCGGAATCCTTGGTGGGACCGTATTCCGTGGTTCCGGTAATTTTCACATCATAGCCGAAGATCGGCGCCGACTCCTGAATATCAAGAGCCTTACCCGCAGGCATGCCCTTCGATTCCGGGATATCAACAACAACGACGTCTCCAAGCTCCATTTCGGCAAGACGCTGTACAAGCGTTGCGCCGACATTTCCCGCACCTACAACAGTGATTTTTTTACGAGCCATTAATATTTTCTCCCTAATCTTTCTAGACGCACCTTCAATTCCCGATGCCGTGCCGCGTCGCCCTGGAGCGCCGTAACATCAGCTAAATCTTTGACTCCCGTAAACGTCATGGGGGAGAGCCGCACTGCGTTTTCCAGTGAAACGCGTGCCGGGTCGAGCCGTCCCCGATGCATCTCTGCCAATCCAAGCATTCGATG
>JBFIEP010000251.1:0-4750 GCA_041603335.1 Elusimicrobiota bacterium
GCCTCCGGTCGCCGCAGCTCCGTCGGTCACCGCTGCCGCGTCGACTTCCGGCGGTCTAAACGGGCAGGTCTACGAGTACGAACTCCGGGTCTCGTATGCGGACGCCGATCGGCTTGGCATCGTGTATTACGCCAATTACTTAAAATATTTCGAGGCCGGACGTACCGAACTCATGCGTACCTTGGGAATTCGATATCGGGACATGGAGATGGAGCGTCAGCTTTATCTCCCTGCCGTTGAGTCCCGTTGCGATTATATCGGACCGTGCCGGTACGATGATTCTCTCCGTATCCGAACTTGGTTGTCGGCGATGGGTCCCGCGAGTCTTTCCTTCCGGTATGAGATCGTGAATGTCGAGGAAACCTCACGTTTGACGGTCCGCGGTTTTACGCGTCACGCACTCCTGAATGCGTATTGGAAGCCGGAACGGATTCCAGCGGACTTGAAGCAAAAGCTTCAGCCCTATCTGATCAATCAAAAGCCCTGAAGGTTAAATGTAGGGAAGATGGACGCCGTCGAGATCGGAAGAGTCGATCATCGATTCGGATGCGTACCAATGCCAGGCAACGATAAAGAGCGACTTCACAATACACGCTGCGGGGACGGCAAACAGCAGCCCGATAAATCCGAATAGCTTCCCGCCAATCATGAGAGAGAGAAGGAATATGAGTGGGTGGAGGTGGATCGAATGTTTAGAAACCGCCGGTTGCACGAAAGCTTCATCCGCGATTCGAATTCCAAAAAACAATAAAACAACGTACGCCGGCATAATGAAATTATGGTATTGAAAAAACGCGACCAGAGCGCCGACCACCGCGCCGATAATCGCTCCCAAATAGGGAATGAAACTGGAAAGTCCTGCGAGGGTCGCGACGCCTAAGGCGTAGTCAACTTCTAAAAAGAGCAGGCCGATGTAGGACGTGAAACCGATGACGCCGGAGATGATGAGCAGTCCGCGAATGTAGTTTCCCAAAGAAGTGTCGATTTCACTAAGTAGATGCAGCGCTTGTTCTACGTATCGGCTTGGACACACCTGTATCGCGTTTTGCATCAACCGTTTTGAATCCATTAAAAGGAAAAACGTGATGAAGGGTACGAGGAACAGGAGTGAAAACAGCGGGAATAAACCGAGTACGTACTGCGGTATTTTCGGCAGCTGCTTCATGACCGGGTCATAAATTTTCAGGCTCCAGCCTTCCACGATCGATTGGCCGAAAGGAAGTTCTTGAGCGACCTGATGCTGGGCATGGGATGCCATCTGTTGGATCTTCGTGAAATAGCCGGGTGCCTTCCCCTGGAGCATCGCGAGCTCTCCCGCCATCGCAGGGAGAACCGAACTGGCTCCAATGGTTACTCCGATAGCGAGTACGATGTAAACGGAGGTCACGATTAGATCGCGGCGGAACCCCCGCACCTCAAAGTAATTAATCAGCGGATTGAGGACATAGGCGAGGGCGAAACTCAGTGCAAATGGGATGAGGACATCATGGATGCTGAAGAGTCCATACATCAATAGCGCCAGGATAACGAAAATCCATACCGGGGGGGCTGGAGAGCGTCGGCCTGGCGCGGGCATTTTAGATTACGGCCGTCTCCGATGGAGTTGCCGCCGAAAGCTGTTCCGATGTTTTTCGAAGCCGCGCGGATAAAAGACGTGCGAGGTGAGACATGATTGAGACCCCAACCTTGGGATGGTGATACAGAATCTCGTCAAGCTTAGAACGGTAGAGCAGAAGAATTTTCGATTTTTCGAGAGCGGTTGCCGAGGCCGATCGCGGCATTTGTTCAAGCAGCGCCATCTCCCCGAAAAAATCTCCCTTCTTTAATTCGGCAATTCTCTGGGGTTTCCCGTCAGGATTAATTTTGCTGAGTTCGACGCGTCCGGTCTCTACAACGAAAAGCGCGCGTCCGATATCCCCTTCGAGGAAAAGAACTTCACCCTCATTGTAAACCCGGCTGTGGAAGGACTGCAGGAGATAGCCGAGTTCGCGTTCCTTGAGGCCGTTGCAAAGGGTGAGGGATCTTAGAAATTCGCGGCGTGCTTCAAATTGTCTGTCACCAAAGAGTTTGCGGAGAGTTTTATAAAACTCCTTCATGCGTCGTTCGCTGATTTTTCGTCCAGGTATTCTTTCGTGCGCTTGCGCCCTTCATCAAGCCAATCGGCGACGCATTCCCGTGTTTCCGCGCCGGTTTGCGGTGCGAGTAAAAGCGCTATCGCAGCACCGATCAGTCCTCCGAATAAAAATGCAAGGATGTCGTCTCCAGAATCATTGTCGGCCATGTACCCTCCGAGCTATTTTTTGCTGCGTCCCGGCCAGAGAGCGAATAATGCCCCGATGCCGAGAACGCCGGCCTTAATCCAGGTCGAATTAAGAATCGAGACGAAGTCGGCAACGTTTTTCGTAGCGCTGCCCATTTTTTCCATCTCATCTTGCGCTTGATAGGCGAGGACCTCAAACGCTTGGGCGGAACGGCGGAGCTGAATGAGGGTCGCCACTAAAAGAACCAACCCGCATAGATGCGTCAGCGTCAATACACCGAGACAAATTCCCGTCCAGGTCGTGATTTCCATGATTGGCTGACTATACTTAATCTATTTAAGGATGGTAAAGGGAATCATGCTTAACAACCTAGGTCTTTAGTCCTGGGTCCTTTGGCCCTGGCCCATGTCCCTGGGGGCCTATAAGCTATCAGGAATATGGGATGGTTCGGCGGGAAATCGAATCCGAAGAAGGCCAGTGGTGTGAAAACACCTCCGGGGAATGCGGCTAAGCCGGCTCCGGATATACCGGTCCTCCGAGAGAAAAAGAAAGAAAAGAAAGGAGCGGGAGTTCCTTGGTACGCGGGCTCGGGTGCCGGCGGCCCCGGCGGAATGGTTGGCGGCGGTATTGCGCGCGTCAGCGGCGGGATGTCCGGCTCATGGGGTTTCCTTGGTTCGCAAAAAATTGCGATGACCATGGCTAATTTTTTCGGCCGCTCAACCATGTTGGGCGGGATGTTTGCAGGGAAAATGGGCGGAGCGCTGGTGCTCGGCGGTATGTTTGGCTGGGGAGGCTTACTTGCCTTGGCAGGAATGAAGGCGGGTGGTCTGGGACTCCAGCCTGTAAGTGCGGGTTCCGGACAGCTGGCTCTTTCGGGCGCAGGACGATCCGGGATCGTCATTGATGCTCCTAAAGACCGGTCCCTGGACTATCTATCCCATGCCAACAATGGAGAAATTATTTGGGACAAAGAGAATCCGATGGCTCCGAAGGATGCTGTGAACGAAGGGGAAGAAGAGGTCGCGTCTCCTGAAGAAGCGGTGGCTGAAGAAACCCCGGCCTTTGAAATGCCCGATGTCTCCGGTCTGGTAGGGAAAGGTGATGGGAAAGAAGCGAAGGGTAAGCTTGCTGACGGTTTTACAAAAGGACTGAGCAGCAGTATGAGCGGTTTCTCGGGCGGCGGCAACCGCATGAAGTCGAATAATTTTAATCTCAAGAAGAAGATCGGCGTTACGCCGAAATTCAGTCAGAAAGGAAAGATGTCCAAATTTAAGAAGCGCAAGATGAACCCTGCCAGGGGCAGCATGTCGAAGCTCAAGGGTAAATCCGACCGCGCGATGGGGCAGTTGAAATTAGCCCGCCGGATGTCCACAACGGCAACCGGGGCCGCGGACCAGGCTGCTAAAGGATATTCATCCGATGCTTTTGAACAAGGCCAGACGATTGGCGGTGAATTGTCGGGGATCGAAGGCGACGGCATTGTCGTTCCGCCCGGCAACGGCGCCCCGGATGGGATGACCAATGGCGCTCCCGATGTCGGTCCGGGAACCAATGTGACGCCGTATCAAGGTGCCACGGATGCCGCGAAGTCCCAAACCGATTCCGCCAATAGTATGAAGGGAACGAGCCTCGCCCTCATCGCGGCTGGAACCGCGATGCTGCTGGCCGCCGCCAAGGCGTCTTTCCCGGCCAATATTATTCTTGCCGCTATTGGCGGTGCGTTGATGGGTGCCGGTGCCATGATGGCGATGATGGCGGGCAAGATGGGTGACAACGCCAAGAAGCAGGGCGATTACGTTGAAGATAAATACGGCCAGGAAGACCAGGGCGCTACCATCGACACATGCGCGGACCAAGCGTCGCAAAATAATATCTCCTCCGATAACTGTACGGCCGGGAATCCGTCCGGGAACCAGGAGAGTCATGCGAATGTCCGTGAGGCCGTTGAAGCGGAAAGTACTTCCGACTTCGTCTTGGAAGAATAGAGCGATTTAGCCGGTGCCTAGGAAGCGAATGTCCCTTGCAGCAGGGGCATTCGTTTTTTTAGGTGCGCTCGATGGATGTTTTTGTTTTTTTGAGTGCTGAAACGATGCACATACGGTAGAGGAATTTGAGGGGGAGGAAAAGGCTCGATATCTCCAGGCCGCGGTTGAGAAACATAACAAAGAGTTTTACGTTGAGACGGCATTTCTCGTCATCAATGACTTCCAATTCGGATCGGACAACCATGTGATAGCCGTCGAGCCAGCCTGCGCGTTCCGCGCGCATCACCAGCAACTCGTTTTTTTGCGCATCGGACACGACCCAGTCGATCCATGGGCGGCTTGAACCCGTCGTCACCCTTACCTGTGCCTGCGGGATGAGCGACTCGCTGTCCTTGGGTGCGGGGGAATCTTCCGGCAGCCTCATCTCGTATTTAAGATTACGGCCGAAGCGCCAAAAGGAATCTGTAAGAGTCCGGCAGTAGCTAAGGCTCGCGATGCTTTTCC
>JBFIEP010000252.1:0-4742 GCA_041603335.1 Elusimicrobiota bacterium
AAAATACCCGGAGGACCGAAGAGAACGATCGTTGAAACCACCGACGCGATCCGCATGTCCCAGATAGCCTGTTTAATGAGTTGAAGGACGACCTCCTTGCCAATGGTGATAAGACCGACGCAGACAGCAGCGCCCAAAATAATCATGGCAAGAAATTCAAAAGAAGGATGCTTATCCGCTAGGCGTCCTCCGCACCAATACCCGACACTGAGGCTCCCAAGAATAATCCCAATCAAACTCGTCCAAATGTAAACGGAATTACCGAAATACGGGCCAAGGACCCGCGAACCGGAAAGTTCAAGGATCATGACGACCGCGCCTGTAATGAAGACCGTAATTTCGAGCAGGTATCGTGTCCTCATATATGGAGCTGCCTATAAATCGTATTTTTCGAGCCGTCGGCGGAGCGCATCACGGCTTATTCCCAGAATTCGCGCGGTTTTCTGCTGATTGTTATCTGACTTTTTTAAAGCTTTCCGAATCATGGCGACCTCAATATCCTCCAAAGGCTGAATCTCCGTGTCATCGACATTCGTTTCCGGGGAATCGCAGGGGGGGGGACGAAAATTCCCCGTGGGTTGGAATTCAGTCTCCCCAAGGATCATCATCCTTTCCAACGCGTTTCTCAATTCCCGGACATTACCGGGCCAAGAGTACGCGAGCATTGCCTGCATTGTTTTTTCAGGGAGGCTTACTTTATCCTTTCTTAATTCTTTGCTTATATTTGCAAGAAGAAGATCCACGAGTAGAGGGATATCTTCTTTCCTTTGGCTTAACGGAAGTAGATTGATCGTAAGGACGTTGATGCGGTAGTACAAATCCTGTCTAAAGGTCCCTTCATGAATAGATTTTTCGAGATTGGCATTTGTTGCGGCGATGATTCGCACGTCAACGGTGATATCCTCACGTCCGCCGACGCGCTTAAAAGTCTTATCTTCCAGCACCCGCAGCATTTTCACCTGGAGAATCATCGGCATATGTCCGATCTCATTTAAAAAAACAGTCCCCCCCGCGGCGGTTTCAAAAAGGCCTTTTTTCCTTTCGGTGGCTCCCGTGTAGGCCCCTTTTTCATTTCCAAATAACTCGCTTTCTAGAAGATGTTCCGGGATCGAACCACAACTAATTTCCATGAACGGTTCTGTTCTGCGCGTACCCTCATAATGGATTGCCCGCGCTAGGCGGTCCTTCCCTACGCCGCTTTCTCCGAGGATTAAAACCGTTCCATGCGGTGAATCGGCGATTCGGCGTGCTATCGACACAGCTTCTTTCATTGATGGGCTTTCATGGATTAAGGTGTCAAAGTTGAAGCGGCGCCGACGGGTCTTGTAGGCCCCTTCAAGACGGGTTCTTAGGGAAACTGTCTCAAGAACACGGTTAATCGTAACCTTCAATGCCGTCAACTGCAGGGGTTTGGATATAAAATCAGCAGCCCCTTCCCTCATCGCTTCGACAGCGGTATCAACATCTGCAAAACCGGTCATCAATACAACAGGAATTGCCGGATAATTTTTTTTAATTTTTTTAAGTAAATCAATCCCGCTTTCGGCCTGAAGACGAAGATCGGTCAGAATCAAATCCGGAACTTCTGCTTCGGTAATCCGAACCGCTTCCTTAACGCCATCAGCTGAAAATGTCTTAAACCCCGATTTCCCAAGGTCTTCGGCCAGGGACCAACGGATAAGTTCTTCGTCATCGACGATAAGAATCGAATGGCTCATTCGTTCGTTTCCACCGACAAGGATGCCCCATTAAGCGGCAATGTAAAGAACAATGAGGTTCCCTTACCAGGAAGACTCTCCAAGGTTAGGTCGCCGCCATGCGCCATGATGATCTGCTTGGTCAGAGTTAGCCCGAGCCCGCTTCCATTCTCGCGGGTGGTATAAAACGGCTGCAGAATTTTTTCGAGGTTCTCAGGCTTTACACCGCAGCCGGTGTCTGCGATTTCAACACGAAGCATTTGATTATGCTCATGCGCTGCAATTCTTAAGATTCCCCCTTCGGGCATAGCTTCCGCCGCGTTAATGCAAAGGTTCAAAAAAGATTGTTCGATCTGCCCGGCATCCCCCTTAACCGCAGATAAGCTTTCTAGGACCTCTACCTTTAGTTCGATCTTCTGCGCTTTTAAACGTGGAAGTAATATCGGCAAAATCCGGTTTAATGGTTCATGAATTTTAAACGACTGCAAAACAGCCTCGGGCATGCGGGCGTAACGCAGGAAACTCGACATTGTTTTATCCATACGATCAAGTTGTTCAAGAATTTTTTCGAGGATAATACGCTTTGGACTATCCTCCGCAATATCTTTCCTAAGCACTTGAATCGCCGAACCGATCCCCGTTAAAGGATTTCGGACTTCGTGTGCCAAATGAGCGCTTAATTCCCCGAGAGTCGCCAATCGGTCCAGGTGCGCGAGTTCTTTGCGGTGCATGGAGAGGATCTGCTTTCGATCGTTTTGAATATCACGCACCATCGAGTTGAAATAATCAAAAATCCGTCCAAATTCGCGGTTATACGCCTCCGGAAGCCGAACATCAAGACGGCCTCGTCGGATTGCTTCCATGCCGTCAATAATTAAACGCATTGGATGGCGCACCATTCGAAGCACGATTAGATAGATTGATAACACAAGCCACAGCAAACCCATCACTACCATGATTGCTCGAACCGTATTAAGGCGCAAAATCGCATTGCGCACACGGTTCGACTTGGTTGTTAGCCGGATATATCCGAGAGTTTTCTTATCCGACCCGTGACACCGGATACAAGAAGGCTTTGAGTAAATGGGGATTTCACTTGTCCGAGATAGATCTTCAACCGGAAGCGTAAATTCCTTTCTGGACAACTCGCCGTTCGAGAGAAATCCCTCGGTATCCAGAACCCTACCCTCGGAATCCAAAAGCTGAGCATTTTTAATAGATTCATTAAGTTGCAACCACGCAAAAAGATCCCGGATATGCCCCCGGTTCATATTCAACATCGACTGCTCGATGGCATTGGCGACAACAGGCTCCAGCATCTCTATCGTGTCTTTTTCCAACGCCCCTATTTGCGCCCGAGTCGCGCGGGTGTCATATATATGGAATGCAACTAAAAAGGGAACGTTAAAAAATAACAACAATAATAGAAGTTGATTTGATAAACGCAAATTAGACCAGAATTTCCAGCCGGTATTGGATCCGCGTCGGTCGACTAAGGGGGTCATTGGCAGTACTCTGATCTCCGATACGGCAACAACGTTGCCATTCCACTGGAAGTGGACATCGTGCTTCACAATACACCCGTTCATCTAGTAGTCTAGGGGGCAGAATGAAAAATGGAAACGTGAAATTGTATTTGGGCGGAATCATCGTTCTTGCAGCGGGAATTGGGATTGGGTTGAGCTTCAATTCCTCCGATTCCCAAATTCAAACCTATTCCGCCGTGGGGCAGCCCCTCCAAATTGCGGTAGCCCCCTCAGTTATTAATTCCCCTCCCCCTGCAGATGACCCTAAAGCACTTGCTTTAGCCGGGGACCATTCGTTGGAAACGGGTGATTATTTAAAGGCGATCATGTTTTACGAAAAAGCGCTCGCACTTGATCCTAAGGACGCAGACACCTGGAATGACCTGGGGCTCGCGCGGCACTATACCAAGCAGTCAAAAAAAGGAGTCGAGGCCATCCGTAAAGCGGTCGCGATTGAGCCTAAATTCCAGCGTGCGTGGCTAAGCCTTGGATTTATCCTCCGGTCTCTAGGGAAATTCGATGAATCCAACGCGGCCCTTAAGCGCGCGATGGATATCGACCCCAAAAACCAGGTCGGGCGCGAAGCGTTAAGCATGATCGCGTCAAATGCCGAACAAGCGAAGAAGAAGTAGCCCCCCCTGAGCCCACCCGGAACCGGCAAGGGCATAAATGTTGCACGCACGGGAAATAGGCACCTCCCATGCATCTAAAAGCGACAGACTCCCACGATAAGGAGAATTTCGAGGCTCTCTATAAGGCTTCCCGCGATGGGATACTCGTTGCCGAAGAAAAATCCAAGCGTTTTATCATGGCAAATCCAAGTATTTGCAGCATGCTTGGATACAGCGAGAAGGAACTTATCGGGAAAGGAGTCATGGATATCCATCCCAAGGAATCCCTTCCTTTCGTGATAGAAACATTTGAACGCCAGGCCCGCGGAGAGATTAAAATCTCGGATGAACTTCCCGTTTTGAGGAAAGACGGGTCTGTGTTTTACGCCGAGATAAACTCCAATCGGATACTCCTTAACGGTTACAATTGCGTCCTTGGCTTATTTCGCGACATCACCGACAGAAAGAAGTCCGGCGAGGACCTCCGGGATAGCGAAATGCAATTCCGCGCGATATTTAATGAAGCGCCCATTGGGATTGCCGTAATCGATTCCCTAACGGGATCGTTTTTCAAGGCAAATTCAGAATTCGCGAAAATTACCGGCAGGACAATGGAAGAGCTGCATTCTCGTGATTGGATGAGCATCACACACCCCGATGATATTCAGGAAGATATGGATAAAATGGCGCGGCTTAATGCCGGGGAAATATCCGGCTTCAGCCTGAAGAAGCGGTATATTCGCGCTGACGGGTCTTTCGTCCGGGTGCAAATGACGGTCTCTTCCATGAAGGCGGTCGACCATTTACTCCCGAGACATCTCTGCATGATTCAGGATATTACGGAACGCGAGCAGAATGAAGCATCTCTTCGCAATTTGCAGAAACTGGAGTCCCTCGGGGTTTTAGCG
>JBFIEP010000253.1:0-4718 GCA_041603335.1 Elusimicrobiota bacterium
CGCCGGTCACGCCCCACGCAGTCAACCCTGTCGTTGCGACCGTCCCCGTTAACGAAAGTGTTCCCGCCCCCAGTGCGGTTGTCCCGGTAGCCACTCCCGCGACAACGGGTGCCGCCGTCACCACCCCTACAACGATGGGCCCTGCCATCGCTCCTTTTCCGGCATATTCCCACGTCTCTCGATCACCGGCGCCAAGCTTGTTAATGCCCGTTCCAACGGCATAAAGAGTCGCGGCCCCTTTATGATAGGCGGAGCACCAGAATCCGCCGCAGGTATCGGCGGCTTGAAAATGCGCAAAGCCCATGTCTGCGGAAGTTTCGGCATTCGTCTCAAAAAATCCCTTTTTAGTTGGAGCGGGAAGGTCCTGCACCGGTGCCTGCTCTCTCGGAGCACCCGGCTCTACAAAATCGACACCCTGGGCATATCGATGGGCATCTCCAACCTCGACGTCAACGTCATTGGCAGGTCCCACATCCCCGCGGGGCATTGAGGGAAGTACACCGACGTTTCCGTTTTGCGGCGGCAGCTTACCCTGCATCGCCGCGATTTGCATATCTTGAGCGATACGGTCTTGACTTAGAATTTCTTGGACTTCTTCTACGGTAGGCTGGGGAGCACCGTCTTTGGGAGCCGTTGAATCATTATCAACGGCATGCCCATCGCGCGTGTCATTTAAGCCGAACTTACTCAAATAAAAATCGACCGCAACCTGCGGATCTGCAAGTCCGAGACTGGCAGACGCTCCGCGGATGCGGGTTACATAGGCCGGAGTCGCTTCTCCGCTTTTAGGACCTTTCTGAGTTAAATCCGCAGCCGGGAGAGAATCCAACAAGGATTGAATTTTCCGCTTTTCCGCTTCTTTAGCTGCTGAGTCTCCTATGCCGTCAGCGTAGGCCATTGCCTCTGAGGCGACCCTGGAAAAAGCAAACTTGTTTACAGAATCCCCGGTCAGATAAGCTCTATGAACCGCCTCAGCAACAGATGGATACCCCGCAGCTGCAGTGTCGTCTGCAGAAAGACCGGGGGTTAGTACTAAGAAGGATAAATAAAGCGCTGAAAAAGCGCTGGTTATCGCTCGCACGGGTCGTCAATCTCCTCATTAAGGGGATAGACGAGACTCTACGATCCGTCAAGGGTAATCCTAAAATTACCTTTGTTTTATATGTATTATTTTATCCGCCCAGTTTCTTAAACGCAGAGGGCAGCGCCTCAATAACGTCCGACGCGAGCAGGGACCGCACGGTTTTCTCCCTCGCCGAACGATCCGCCGCATACCCATGCAGATAGGCGCCCAAGCAGGCCGCTTCAAAACCGCCATCGCTGGGGGAGGCCGCTAATCGCTGAGCCCAAATCCCTGAGATGATTCCGGTCAGCGCGTCACCCGAACCGCCTTTCGCGAGACCCGCGTTGCCGGTGATGTTGGTACGAAGGCGGCGTCCGTCGCCGATCAAGGTGCGCCGCCCCTTAAGCAGACATACCCCGCCGAAGATTTCAAACGAGCGGCCGACCGCCGCAGCGCGATCCTCCTCGATCTCAGCAGCCTTCTTTCCAAGCAAACGCCCTAATTCACCCGGATGGGGAGTAATAATAAACGGCGAATTTCGCCGCTCAAGCAGCCGTCGCGATTCTTTGCGCGAAACCATCGACAACACGTTTAACCCGTCAGCATCAATAACAACAGGAATCTTTAAATTTCCAAGCACACCCACAACAGCCTTTTGGCTCTCGGAACGAATCCCGATCCCGGGGCCCAGCGCGAGTGCCGTGTAGCTGCGCCGTTCATGTGCTTCAAGGATGCGGGCAACGGCATCCGACCGCAAAGCCCCTGAAGAGGTCTCCGGAAGCGGAATCGTCATCGCCTCAACAAGATGAGCGGCGGCAACGGGGAGCTGACTTTCAGGTAAGGCGAGCGTGACTAGCCCTGCACCGGCACGCATTGCGCCCCGTGCGGCCAAAACAGCGGCACCAATCATTCCCCGGGAACCGGCAACTACCAAAACATGACCAAAACGGCCTTTGTGCGCATCCGCCGGCCGGGCCGGGAGCCAACGCTTGAGTTCGGAAACAGAAAGAGGAGTCGATTTCACCCTGCCTCCGGTCCGGCGAGGGCGACGGCCATGGCGGTATTGCGGCCATGCGACAGCGAAATCGTAATGCGGGAATCCGGCCGTCCTTCAATCGCAATACTGGGGCGGCCTACGGAGTCGCGGCGCACCTCGATATCTTTTAAACGCAGCCCGTCACGGCCCAATGCCTTCCACACGGCTTCCTTCGCCGCGAAGCGGACGGCGAAGTGCTGCCATCGGAGTTTTTTCCCCTGACAATATTGGATTTCATCGTCGGAGAAAATGCGCTTTAAAAAACGGGGATTGCGCTCCGCCAATTCCTGGATGCGCGCGATTTCGACGACATCAAGACCGATGGCGGGAGGCACCACGTTATTCAACGGTAACGCTTTTTGCAAGATTCCTCGGCTGGTCCACATCACAACCAAGATCCTTCGCGATGTGGTAGGCAAGCAACTGAAGCGGCACAACATTTATGATCGGAGACAAAAACTCATCGGTCTCGGGAACATAAAGGATATGATCAACCACTCCCTCAAGGCGCTTATCGCCTTTCGAGCAAATCGCGATGATTTCGGCCCCGCGGGCCTTCGCCTCTTCGATATTAGCGCAGACCTTGTCGTAAACGCGCCCTTTCGTCGCAATCGCGACAACAGGCATATCTTCATCGATGAGCGCGATCGGTCCATGCTTCATTTCACCGGCCGCATATCCTTCGGCGTGAATATAAGAAATCTCTTTGAGCTTCAGAGCTCCCTCTAATGCATTCGGGTAATTGACATGGCGCCCGATATAGAGAAAATCCCGTTTCTTGTGAAATAGTTTCGAGAGGGCCTGCGTCTGCTCATCAAGCTTCAATGCCTCTTCCATTTGGGAGGGCAAATGAACCGCCTTATCGATGATCGCACGCGCATCTTTTTCGGAAAGGTGACCATTCTCAAAACCAAGATGCAGCGCAAACTCAAAGATAGCCGTAAGTTGGCCGACAAACGCTTTTGTCGAAGCGACACCGTATTCCGGACCGCAGCGCGTCAGCAAATTATAATCGGCCGCTCGGGTCAAGGCGGAGCCGACGTTATTGCAAATCGCAAAAAGTTCGCTTTGTTCCTTCTTGGCGAGCTCAACGGCAGCGAGGGTGTCGGCGGTCTCTCCCGACTGCGATATCGCTATCGCAAGGGTTCCGGGCTGAACCACCGGATCGCGGTAGCGGTATTCAGACGCGGCTTCCGCCTCGGCCGGGACCCCCGCCAAATGCTCGACGAGATATTTCCCGATTAGCCCCGCATGGAAAGCCGTTCCGCATGCGAGAAATTGAACACGCTTCACTTTTTTCAACGCGTGCGCGGTCATTCCCGCCTCACGCTCAAGCGCACCTGCTTCAAGAGGATGTAAGCGTCCCCGCAAGGTATCGGCGACCGTCGTCGGCTGCTCAAAAATTTCCTTCAGCATGAAATGACGGTACCCGCCTTTCTCCGCCATCGTACGATCCCACGCGATCGTTTGATGGATCTTCTCGATTTTTTTCCCATCCAAATCAAAAAACGTCACCTTGTCCTTGGACAAGACCGCCATATCGTTGTCTTCAAGAAACACAACTTTACGCGTATGGTCCATAATCGCCGGAACATCCGAGGCTAGAAAATTCTCTCCGTCTCCCAGCCCAATTACCAGCGGAGATGCGGTCTTTGCGCAGATGAGGGTTCCAGGCGTCTCGGCCCACATCACGGCAACCGCATAGGCTCCCGTAACCTCTTGAAGTGCTTGGCGTGTTGCCTCAAAAAACAACGGCTCTTTCAAATCGGGCCCGACGCCCTTGGATTCCTTGGTCAAGGTACTCAACTTCTCCTCGAACAAATGGACGAGGACTTCGGTGTCTGTTTCGGAAGCGAACTTATGTCCGTTTTTAGCAAGACGTTCGCGTAATTCGATGTAGTTTTCGATGATGCCGTTATGAATAACGACAAGTTTCCCGGAACAGTCGGCATGCGGATGCGCGTTCGCCTGGGACGGTTTTCCATGGGTCGCCCAACGGGAATGTCCCAACCCGACAGAGCCCTTAGGGTTCTCGTCGGAGATCGACTTCACAAGGTTATTGATTTTTCCAACGGCACGGACAATCTGCAAAGAGTCCGAACCATTGACGAGGCACACCCCGGCGGAATCGTAGCCTCGATATTCGAGACGCTTGAGACCTTCAAGAAGGATAGGAGTGGCTTCCTGCTCCCCGATGTAGCCGATGATGCCGCACATGGGGCGAAACCGCTTAGCGGGCCGAGACGATGATTTTTTTCATCTCGGAAACCGCTCCCTTCAATCCCGTAAACACCGAACGCGCGATGATCGAGAATCCGATATTCAGACATTTCAGATTCGGAATCTGGGCGACCGGAGCAACATTCGTGTAGTCGAGGGCATGACCCGCATGCAGCTCGAGTTTAAGTTCCGTTCCGAGATAGGCCGCGAGCTCGAGCTTTTCCAACTCGGTGCGCTGCTTATGCTTTCCGACAGCCTTCGCGTACGAATCCGTATTGAGCTCAACGGCATCCGCGCCGAAATTGTGAGCCATACGTACCGCAACAGCCTCGGGATCGACGAACAAGCTCACACCCACGCCGGCCTTCTTAAGCTTTTTAACCGCCTTCTCCACGGCAG
>JBFIEP010000254.1:0-4714 GCA_041603335.1 Elusimicrobiota bacterium
GTCCCGCGGCGATTGATCCTCGAGCGGCCAAGCCGATGCTCGACAAAGCCCGTGCCGCTGCTGCGTTAGCCGGAACGCGCAACAGCGAAGCCGAAGACGCGATGAAAAATATTGAGTAGGGCTTTCCTTAAGGTCTGAGTTTATTTTTAACGGATTCTGGAAGCATCAGACCCTTCAGTTTCTCACTGAAACAGGCCATATCGCCTTCTTTCGGATAGTTGGTGATAGTGGGAGATCCGTCACCGATGCATGTCGAGACCTTCTTGATTTTATCTTTGTCGCCTTCCTGGACGTAAATATAAGGTCCATCTCCTTTCGGAGCGGCAGATGCCTCTTCAATATCCCAATCCCTATCACACATCATATCGCCTTTCTTTGGCCAATCACCTAAAACAGGCGCTGTCCCTGGAGGACATTTTGCAACGACCTTGTAGGGTTTAAACGCGTCCCAATTCTTGATTCGAAATTCTCCGAATTTTGCATCTTTAGGGCGTTTGTAGCCGGCATCTTCGCCTGCCTTACAAAGTTTGTCTCCCTTCTGAGGCCAATCAATCACTGCGGGATGGGTTCCCGGGGGACAAGCCTCAACAATTCGATAGGGCTGAAAAGCGTCATTTGTACGCATTAAATTGACAGGGGAATCGTGCTTCGGGATCCCTGTTTTATTCTTATTTTTATTATCTTTCTCATTCTCGACAGCCTCCCCCTTGCCCACCGGAGGAACCTCCGCCTTGGCCATATCCTTTATCGATCCGAGGGACCAAGAAGTAGCGGGAACTAACAACAGGCTGAGGAATATCGGGAAATGTTTCATATTCCCAGGATAGGCAGGGGTCCCATACTCTACATGGGTCGAAAGGGGCGGATTTTTATAGGTCCTTAGGCTGAAAGCGAAACCAATCCCGCATACGCCCGCCCTGAAGAAGAAGCGCCGCCGCAACGTTAAACGCCGCGACGCAGCTCAAAATCACGGCCATGCGAATCCACGGCATTCCCATAGCCATACGGTCCTGTCCGATTTTCCAAGCAACGAGAAGCCAGACGAAGGTCCCGAACGCCAGAAAACATTGAACCGCAATCTTGGCCCAGCGGCGGCGGGCTAAAATCATAAAGGGGAAAGCGACGCTTAGCAAAACTAAAAAAATATTGCCCCAACGGAGAAAATGAGCCCCTAAAAGGACTCCGGATAAAAACGAAGGAAGAAGACGCAGAAAGGTCATAGGATTAGCCTCTTACTCAACGGGCATCCCCTACCAAGACAAGGATGTCATCGTAATGATATATGCAAAAATTCACACGCATAATATCTAAAGCGAAAGCTGATCCGCCCGTTCAATCAGCGAAAAACTATGCGTCAGGAACGCGAGGACGGTCTCTTCATCCTGAAGCTCTCCCTCTAAATGGACCTCAACCACAGAATGGTTCACGCTAAAGTAAAAACTATGAATTGGATCCTGCAGACGTGAGAGTCCATGAAGTTCCTGCCACTGCTCTTCTTCTAAAAACCGATCCGCAGCGGCCTTAGGGTCCGAAAGAACCCGAAACGCATCCATGTCTCCTAGGGATTCCCGGTAAACCATCACGCGACCCGGGAATGCCCCTTTCGTCTTAGCGGTCAACACCGTTTCAGAAGCACCCACGGGATTTTTAATAAGTTTGCGCTCAATGCAAATGCCGCAACTGGCCCGCGCCCATTGAATCTGATTATCCGTTTCAGCAACACGATCCCATCCATCACGGGAAAACGATGTAACAGAATCCCAAAAGACCCCCCGTGCCTTGGACTGCAAAGACCGGGCCGCCAAGCCCGAAATAATAACGGTGACGGCGACGAAAATAAGCGCTGCCTGCTGACGCTCGGGAGCAACGAAAGCATAGATAAGTGCCAAATTAAAGATAGTGGCAAGCGAAAAAAAGATCCATCGAGTGTAGACGCGCATTAGCGGGCATCCCCAACCAGGACGAGGATGTCGTCGTAATGGTAGATGCAAATATTCTCGTCCATGCTCCGAGCTCCTCTAATCATCCCTAGGGCAACAGTTGCGCCATCAATAGCACGGTACTTACTTAGCGAGCCGAACAAAAATGGAGAAAGAGCACGCGCGACTGTTTTTCCAATCGCTTCCAGCGGACGAGATTCCCCGCGGTCCCCGAGAAGCATCGAGGGCCTGAAGATTCCCAAATAGGGAAAACGCAGATCGGAAAAGGCACGCTCAACCTCCCCCTTTGTCGCGAGATAAAAATTCGACGAGCCCACGTCGGCACCGACCGACGATACGAGCATGGTCCTCTGCACCCCCCCTTCACGCGCGGCACGCGCCCAGGCCAGAGGGATCTCGAGATCGATTTTTCTAAATGCCTGCTGGCTTCCAGCCTTTTTAATCGTCGTTCCAAGACAACAGTAAAATTCATCGCATTCGATGCGATGAGGAGCGATCATATCAACAACACGCCAGTCGAGCTTTTCATGGGAAATATTCGATTCACGGCGGGCATACACCGTCACCGACTCGGTACGCGCATCGGCGAGCAGGCGTTGAAGACAATGTCCCCCGATAAGCCCCGTTGCACCAATAAGGACAGCTTTCATTCGCCGCAGAGGGTTTTAATCACGCGTTTTTTATAGCGGATGCTCGTATAGTGCGCGATGCAGACATCCTTTAGAAGATTCAGATATTCCTTCACGAGCTCCTCACGGGGCTTGCCTTCCTCGGCTAAGGGATAAAGCTTCAACCGCCCGCGGCGATACTCTTCGAGGGAAATCAACAATTCGGCATCCGCCCCCGCGGGGAAAACAATATTTTCTTTTTTTAAATCCTTCTCGATGCCGTCCACAAGGCGCTTCGCTTTTTTGCGGGACAATTTTTTCTGTGTAATTACCCGACGCACTTCCCTTACCTTGGCGGTTTGGACGGTCGCCTTTCTCTCCCGTATGATCAGACGCAGTACTGTTGCCAATCGAAACTCAAACTGGTCCCCGAGAATCCGCTCGTTGCGCCAATCTTTTGAAAGCGCCTCGGCGATATCTTCCACAACACGCTCCTGAACCGCAGGATCGGAGAGCATGGCATGAAGATTCTTCGGGAAACGCTGAGCTAACGCTGCATCCGCCAGCGCCGTGTTCAGACGTACGCGAACCTGCGCTTCAAACCAGCCCGATTCCTGCTGGAACGCCAGGTATGCGGTTTTAAGCCGACTGATCCGGATAAAGATTCCCCGCGCACGCTCCTTGGTTCCGGCCTCATCCTCCAACCCGTAAATTTCAAGCCAATCCAACGCAGCCGCAAACCGTGTTCGCCATTCCTTTAAAAGGGGTCCCTCCTGCGCGGCAACGAGATCTTCTTTTTCTTCCACAAGCTTTAGAAGCCGCTTGGAAATCTTTCCATTTTCCTTCCACCCCACAAGCTCGTCGAAATTCCGTTTCTTTTCCAACGTCTCATCCAGATAATGATTAAAGTAGGCGCACTTTTCATCGGCGGAAAACTCCGCCCACCGCTGGGTCAAGGGGGCCCGCCGCTCGGCGATATCCCGATCCCGGTTCTTAAATAGGACGAGCCAGGCAAAGGGAGTCGGATGCTTGTCGTAAAGCTCCTGCCCCCAGGACGGACCCTTCTTAACGTCGATATGCTGGAGCCCTTTCCAAAACCGGTCCGCTTCTTTTTTACTGCAGCTCCATTCATCGGGGATATCGGCAGCCCGCACGATGGAACAAAGAAATAGAAGCGGGAGGATCAATAGCCTCATGAAGGAAATCCGGGCACCTCGCGTGCATAGTCGAAGTGGACGCCCATCACCGAATCCCCGCAATGCCGGCACGCGAATCCTGCCTCCAACCCACGCTCTTCATAGACGATGCAGTCATCGAATGCATACCGCTCAACCGCTGCCCGTTTATTCAGACAACAATCAAAACGCCCCCCGGATTCCTGCCCTATGCCGCAATCCGCGAGGTCTTTCTCAAGCCCGCTGAGGTGTTTACACGCCATTTCCCCAATTGTGAACGGTCATGACTCCCCCCGCAAGGGGGGGAGCCGCAACCGCCTTACTCCGGCAAGGCTCCGGAAAGCGCATAGTCGGAATAAAGAGACGCATATGAGCCATCGGCGTCCAACAACTCCTGATGCCTTCCGGACTCGACAATACGCCCGCCATCTACGACAAGAATCCGATCTGCATCCCGAATCGTCGATAGACGGTGCGCAATGACGACCGTTGTTCGACCCTCGCCAAGACGATGGAATGCCGCCTGCAGCGTCCGCTCTGTGGCGGCATCCAAGGACGATGTCGCCTCATCGAAGATAAACACCCGCGGATCCGACAACAAGGCCCGCACATAGCATACCGCCTGCCGCTGACCGTGACTCAAACGCGAGCCCCGTTCTCCCACTTCGGTCTCATAACCATCCGGCAATGCGCTAAGAATCGTCCCGACCCCCAGCGACTCGGCCGCTTCGATGATTTTCGCGTTAACCGCATCCGGACGGCCGAAGCGAAGATTCTCCATGACAGACCCTGAGAACAAATATCCATCCTGAGGGATCATCGCGATATGACGCCGCACCGAATCAAGTTCGATCTCCCGGATATCACGGCCGTCAACGGTAACGACACCCTCCTGCGCCTCATAGAACCGGCACAATAATCCGGCAAGCGAACTCTTCCCGGCGCCCGTATGACCGACGATCGCGGTCGTTGTTCCGGGTGCTAATTTAAA
>JBFIEP010000255.1:0-4712 GCA_041603335.1 Elusimicrobiota bacterium
CGCCGCCGGCGGCTTCGGGGAAATGTTGAGCCGGCCGTCCGAGTTTGGTGCGGGGGGAGCTAAGGAAGGACAGTTTTGGAAAGTTTTCATCCCCGGTCTGACCGGAATGGTCGGCTTCTGGGCGACGCTATCGCTTAACATCCCGGACTTCTCCCGGTACGCTCACGATCAGCGCGAGCAAATCATGGGACAGGCACTCGGCCTACCGACGACCATGACCTTCATCGCCTTTATCGGCGTGGCGGTCACCTCGGCGACCGTCATTATTTTCGGAGGGGAGCCGATCTGGGATCCGGTCGTGATTCTCGGCAAGTTCGAGAACCCGGTGGTCGTCCTCCTCGCAATGCTGGCACTCACACTCGCGACGCTTTCGACAAATCTGGCGGCCAACGTTGTGAGTCCCGCCGTTGGATTTTCGAATCTCGCCCCGAAACGCATTTCATTTAAAGTCGGCGGATTGATCACCGGTGTGATCGGCATCGTGATCCAGCCGTGGAAACTCGTTGCAGATCCGACCGGCTATATCTTCACCTGGCTGATTGGTTATTCGGCGTTGCTTGGTTCTATCGCCGGCGTGATGCTCTCGGATTATTATTGGGTGCGCAGGACGGAGTTGGATCTGGACGCGCTCTTCGATGAAAAGGGCGTCTACGCCTATAAGGGCGGATTTAATCCGATCGCTATCGCGGCGTTGGCGCTGGGCATAGCACCGTGCGTCCCCGGCTTTCTCGGCACCATCAAGGTAATGGAAGTCTCCGGGTTCTGGATGAATTTATACAGCTACGCGTGGTTCGTTAGTTTTCTCTTGTCGTTTGGTTCTTACGGCGTGATGATGAAGGCGGTGGGTGAGAAGGTCGCCCCCGACCTCGTGGAGGCTTAATATGGCATTTGATCTCGTAATTAAAAACGCGGACATTCAAACCGCATCCGACCGTTATACCGCCGACATCGGCGTTTCCGGCGGAGTGATCACCGAAATCGGTCAGAGCATCGACGCTGCGGGAGCGAAGGTCGTTGACGCTGCCGGCTGCCGCGTTGTTCCCGGCGGCATTGACGTCCATACGCATCTCGACATGCCGTTTATGGGCGCTTTGACCGCCGATGATTTTAAGACCGGTACCGAAGGCGCCGCTGCCGGAGGAACTACCTGCCTCGTTGATTTCGCGATCCAGGCTCCAGGCGAATCGCTTCAGACCGGTGTCGATAACTGGCATAAGAAGGCGGACGGCAAGTCCGTCATCGACTACGGTTTCCACCTTATCATCACCGACCTCCCTGAGAGCCGTGTCCCTGAAATGGACGCGATCGTTGAGCAGGGAATTCCGAGCTTTAAGTTGTTCATGGCTTATAAGGGAGCCTTGATGTCGGAAGACGATGCGATCTTCCGCGCGATGCGCCAAAGCTCCAAGAACGGCGGAATGGTTTCCCTGCACTGCGAAAACGGTCATACCGTTGAATTGATGGTCAAGGAAGCGCTTGCCGATGGGAAGACGACGCCCGAATGGCACGCGTTAACGCGGCCGCTTGCCTGCGAGGCCGAAGCCACCAACCGCGGCATCGCGCTCGCCGAGATGGCGAAGTCGCCCTTGTATGTTGTGCATCTGACCGCGGCAGAGGCTCTCGAAGCCGTGCGCCGTGCGAAACGCAAAGGGCTTCCTGTTATCGCCGAGACCTGTCCCCAGTACCTTTACCTTTCCCATGAGGATTATCAGCGGGAAGGTTTTGAGGGCGCGAAGTTTGTTATGTCTCCGCCGCTGCGCCCCAAGGGCAACGAGAAGGAATTGTGGAAGGGCCTCAATGACGGAACGCTCTCGACCGTTGCGACGGATCATTGCTCATTCTGTTTTGATATCCGGCCGGGTGAGAAGATGGGGAAGGTTCTCGGAAAAGACGACTTCTCTAAGATTCCCAACGGTGCGCCCGGTATTGAAAACCGCATGCAGCTCATGTGGGACGCCGTCGAGAAAGGGAAAATTACGGCGAGCAAGTTCGTCGAACTTACAGCGACCAACCCGGCGAAGATTTTCGGTCTCTACGGCAAGAAGGGAACGATTGCCGTAGGTTTCGATGCGGATATCACGATCATCGATCCCAATAAGAAGTACACGATCTCAGCGAAGACGCATCACATGAACGTCGACTACAACCCCTATGAAGGGCGCGAAGTCGAATGCACGATCAAGGAAGTGTTCATGCGCGGCCACCATATGGTCGAAAACGGAACCCTTTCTGCGAACCTCCCAAAAGGGGAATTCATTAAGCGTGCAAAATACGGCGAGACGCTTGATTCCAAGAAGCTCGAACCGGCATTGGTTTAATTAGGAGAAGGAATATGACAACAGCTACAGAACAAAAAACCGAAGTTGCAGTACTCAAACAGTTTATTGGCGGCGAGTGGGTCGAAGGTACGGGAACGCGGGAGATCAAATCGATCAACCCCTCCGACTCGCGTGAAGTCGTTGCGACCTGCAAGGGCGCGTCGAAAGAAGACGTTCAAAAAGCGATGGCAGCCGCACAGAAGGCCTACAAGGGCTGGAAGGCGACCTCGGCTCCGGCCCGGGCCCGTGTTCTAAGCGCGGTCGTGAAGTTGGCCCGCCGGGATAAGGAGCGCCTCGCGCGCATTCTTGCGGTCGAAGAAGGAAAAATCCTTCCCGAAGCGTTGGGTGAGATGGAAAAGGGAATCACTCTGATGGAGTGGTATGCCGGAGAAGGCCTGCGCTTTATGGGGAATACGGCCCCGTCGGAACTTGCGAAGAATCTCCTGTATACCATCCGTGAGCCTCTCGGTGTTGTGTCGATCATCACGCCCTGGAATTTTCCGTGGGCGATTCCGTGCTGGAAGATAGCACCCGCACTCGTCGCGGGTAATGCGGTTATTTTTAAGCCGGCCTCAAACACTCCATGGCTTGCCGCCGAGCTCGTAAAGCTGTTTGAGGAAGCGGGATTGCCTAAGGGTGTTCTCAGCTTCATCGTAGGCGCCGGATCGGAAGTCGGCGACAGTCTCGTCGAAGACGAGCGCGTGAAGGCTGTAAGTTTCACGGGTTCCAATGAGATCGGCGTACACGTGCACACGATCTGCGGTCGACGCGGCATCCCGGTTACCTGCGAAATGGGCGGAAAAAATCCCGCCATCATCTGGAAAGATGCGGACCAGGATTTAGCGCTTGCGGGTGTTGTGAAGGGGGCGTTTGGATCTACGGGTCAGCGCTGCACGGCGACAAGCCGCTTGATCCTTCATGAAGACATTGCTGATGAGTTCCTTAAAAAGGTCGTCGACGCCGCCAAGGCGATGAAGATCGGCCCTGCTTTAGAGGACGGCATCGGCATGGGACCGGCCGTCGATCAGGGACAGCTCGATACGGATCTCAGCTACATCAAGATCGCAACCGATGAAGGCGCCAAGCTTGTCTGCGGCGGCAACCGCGTCGAAGAGGGCGACCTCAAGCATGGCTTCTTCGTTGAACCGACGATCTTTGACCATTGCACCCCGAAGATGAGGATTGCCCAGGAAGAGGTTTTCGGCCCGGTGCTTTCCGTGTTTCGGGTGAAGACGCTTGAGCAGGCGATTGAATACGCCAACGATACGGTCTTTGGCCTGACCTGCGCGATTTATACGCAGGACATCACGACGGCGATGACCTACCTCGAAGAGGCGGAAGTCGGGATGTTTCATATCAATTCCCCGACCATCGGCGGCGAGGCCCAGATTCCCTTCGGCGGCGTTAAGGGGTCCGGCGTCGGCGATAAAGAGATGGCGAAGGAAGGGATTAATTTCTTCTCGAAGTCCAAGTCCGTGTTCCTCGATTACACGGGCAAGAAACGCGAAAGCAATCTTTACTAAGGAGACGCACGATGACCAGCGCAATCACAGAAGCTGCACCGTATACCGGCCCCTCGGCCGCTGAAGTCCTGAAGGGACGGGAGAAGCATTGCTTCCCGTTGATGACCTATTTCAACGAGCCGATCCTCATTGCCCGCGGAAAGATGCAGTACATCTGGGACGATAAGGGAAATAAATACCTCGACGCCTTTGCCGGTGTTGTCACGGTCTCCGTCGGCCATTGCCACCCCGTCGTTGTCGAGCGGGCGCAGAAGCAAATGGAGAAGTTGTGGCATTCCACGACGCTTTTCCTCTACCCCGAGCTTCCCCGCTACGCGGAGAAGATGCTTAAAAAAGCCAAGACCGTGAACCCGGATCTTGATGCCGTGTTCTTCACGAACTCGGGCACCGAGGCGACCGAGCTCATGACGACGCTTGCCAAGCTCTACACGGGCTGCTCGGACTTTATCGGTCTTCAGCATAGTTTCCATGGTCGAACACTCATGTCGATGTCGCTCACGGGCCAGGGCCCGTGGCGTCACTCAACGCCCTACGCTCCGGGTGTGTATCACGCGCCTGCAAACTACTCCTACCGCCGCCCCGAAGGCGTATCGGCAGAGCAGTGGGCTGATATTTGCGCCGAGCAGCTCCAAGGCGTGATTGATCACTCGACTGCCGGCAAGATCGCGGCGTTTATCGGAGAGCCGGTGTCAGGCAACGGCGGAGTGATTACCCCGGAGCTGAATTACTGGCCCAAGGTTTATGAAAAGGTGAAGGCCGCAGGCGGACTCTTTGTCTCCGACGAAGTTCAGTGCGGTATGGGCCGGTTCGGCCCCGATGCCTTCTACGGCATCGCGAAGTACGGTGTTAAGCCGGACATCGTTGATATGGC
>JBFIEP010000256.1:0-4707 GCA_041603335.1 Elusimicrobiota bacterium
AAGAACAGAATTCAACACCACAAAAAGAACCGCACCGAGCGTACAACCGATCCCAAGAGGTGCGAACCCGACATGATGCAGGCTTGGTGCTACTAGTTCGATTGTCAACGCGGCCAACAACGCTCCCGCGCCAAACGACATTAAAGACGAAGTCCATTTGGGTCCAGGCTTTAGCCATAAACCAATTAGTGCGCCGAGTGGGAGTGAGGCAGCGCTTAAAGCGCCGTACCAAAAGGCAGTTGTTGCCGCGCTCAGATCGAAAGATGCTCCCACGGGGGAAGTATAGGGAAGACGTTGGAATTGCGCAAGACAATCCGCCTACTTCGAAAAATGGAGTAAAAGGGCTGAGCCGGTCGAACCAACTTTCCGGCGAAGACCGCTCGCCCGAGCCACATTCTTTCCATTAAGGACCATGCCGGCCCGAGCCCCAATTGCCGCGATAAAGGATTCTGAACATTTAAAACGCTGCGATACCGGTTCAGCCGGACCGCCATCAGGCGCATAAATAAACAATAAGGCTCCGCGGCTGGGCATCCGGCACACCATCGTCCACGGACGGTCCAAAACTGGCGCGGTCTCATGTGCCGCACCGACACTCCAAAGACCCGTCAAAGCCTCATCGAAATCCAGTTCGGGGTTGAGATCCGGATGAAACTTTCCAATCCTAAAGGAATAGTCACGCGAGATAACGAGGGACGGGCGTTGGGGGGGATTGGGGGCAAATTGGATCGCCCGGTCGATAACCGTTAAACCTCCGGTGACATATCCAGGTTTGTCCGGATAACCGATAGAAAGAGCGACCACTGCGTTTTTACGCTTTGCCAAAGCATCGAGGGGTTCCATTTTCCCTCGTATACGGTCGTGGGCAATCGCGGCACGCAAGACCACGCCCTGACGGGAGGTATCAATCGCGATGACATGAAGCGAACGCCGCTGGGGATCACTCCAATCCCCTTTAACAACACCGGGGCCTATTCGTCCTACGCGGGAACCGGGCAAGGCGAATTCGATATCGGTCATGAGCGAGTCAGCGGAAAAATCCCCTTTCGTAATACACCCGAGAAAAAAAAGAGTCCCGATTAAAGCCGACCGCTTCATTGAATATGCTCCTCTAAAAACCCGGCGATTGCCGGGCCCCATTGGGGGGAATCAAGAAACCCGTTATTGTGATCTCCAGTCGTTTCGATAAGACGCTTCGGTTCGGGCGCGGCCTCAAAAAGCCGACGTCCCATCGAAAAGGGGATAACATCATCATTCGGGCTATGGATCATTAATAACGGGACTGTAAGCCCGGATATCTTTGAGAGATTGTCGTAGCGGTTTTTCACGATCAAATCCGCGGGAAGCCACGGAAAAACAATCTTTCCCATTTCCGCCGTCGAAGTAAACGCGCTGTCAAGCACAAGACCCTGCGGGGGAAGATCGAGTGCCGTTTGAAGAGCGACAGCACACCCCATGGATTCCCCATAATAGAAAACACGCTTAGGGTCGCCGCCCGCACGCTCGAGAGCCTCCGCAGCAGCCGCGCGCGCGTCACGATACGTTCCAACCTCGCCGGGACGTCCTTCACTTTTGCCGTAACCCCGGTAATCGAATATCAGAAGGGACGCTCCCATCGCTTTAAAATACCGGATTTTCTGAATTCGGTGGCTGATGTTTCCGCCATTGCCGTGAAAAAACAAAACCACCGGAGTCTTCACTAGCCGCTTCATTTCCGGTAATTGAGGATCATCAAGCGCGCGCCTATCGTTAGGAGCATCGGCATCGATAAACCAAGCGCTTAGAAGAAGCCCATCCTCGGTCTTGAGCTGTATTTCTTCATACGGCATTCCGTAAGTTTTGGGGTGCGCGGCATGGGTTCCCATCGGAAGATAGAGACTAAAATGTTCCAGCAACCGCAGCGCGGCGAAAAGAAGAGCCCCAATCAATACGACCCAAACAATTCCTTTTACAGCCATTAAGAAACTCCCATTCTTTGCATTACAGCGTCAGCGATATCGGCGGCACCGCTGCCCGGCACGGGGACCGGATCCGACACCTCCAAGATTCGATTCAGGCAAGGCCGCCACCGCGCCGCGAAAAAATCTTCGGCGGGGATTTTGCGGAAGGCGTCCGACCCGGCTATCGCACGTTCCATAAAGCGGATTTCCCGATTTCCCGGCCTCGGGACATACATCATCCGCACACCGTAATCGAGACATTCAGCAACGGTTCCGTAGCCGAGTTTTCCGATTAACACTGAACTCACGCGGGCAAGATCGACTGTTGAAATCGGCGATCGCTGGGGAAGCTTAATCCACGGCGCTGCAAACCCGGGGGGCGGGTCCGTGAACCCGACAAATACGACATTCTCCGGAATATCGGGATCATCCCCGGCAAAGGCTTTCGTCTGAAAGCCTCCAAACGCGACCGTCACAATCCGTCTCGATTCGTTTTCATGAAGACCGAGGGCCTTGAGCGTTTCGTTTTTGTTGAGGCGCGGCCGACGGACAAGATGGCCGAAATCACGTGTATGCGAAAACGCATTTCCGTCATCTCCATGCAGGGGCAGGCGCCAATACGATTCAGACTTTCCGTAGGCCTGCGCATAACGCCGGACAATCGGAGCCCACCGCGGATCTTCGGTCACATATTCCTCAAGAATCCAATCCCAAGTAAAATTTCCGATCGTGTATGCCGGAATTCCCAAAGCCGCTGCGGCCTCAATCGGCAGCGGACCGCAATCCGAAAGAACAAGGTCGGGCGCGAACTGAATCAAACGTGACCGTTCACGATCGACTCGGGCATCAAAATCGGCGATGATCGCGCGATGGCTTCTGAGCGTAGCGGGCATATCGATGACTAACGCCGACTTCTGGATCATGCCGACATCAAAGCGGTCTGACTCTAATTCAAAGGCGATTCCTGCCTCCTTGAAAAGTGCGCTCGGGGCCTCGGTACGAAGTAAAAACTCGACCTTCGAACGTTTGGCAATCTCTTCCATAAGCGCGACTTGCCGCGTCGCGTGTCCAAACCCGTGTCCGGAAACGTAGAGAGCGATTCTCATGGTTGCCCCCAGAGTTTTATCCAAGCGGCAAAGAAAAAGAAGCCCAAAACAAGCAGGAGCGCTAAATTTGAAACGGGTCCATTTTTAAGCTTCGGTCCGACCCATTCCTCACGTCCATTCAGCCAAAGCAACGACCCAGCCAACATGGGCATAAAGGACGCTCCCACGATGGCATACAGCTTCTGGGCTGTCTCAAACGACATGAAGAGTCCGACAGCGGGGATGGTAGCAAGCGCATAAAGGTAACCGCGATAAGCCGGAGACGCGGTGTCGACGACTACGCCATGATTCCAGGTATCGGAAAATAGATAGGGAACACTCTGCCAAACTCCCAATAGACTGCTCGCAATCGCGGCCCACGCCCCGATCAAAAATAAGAACCGACCGGGACCTCCCAGCGTTTCTCCAAGTCGATCCGCCAACGCGGCAAGAAGTCCCACGCCTTTTCCGTCAATCGCTGTTGTCGATCCAATCACAACCATGGCGAGTCCAAACACCGCGGTCATCACGTACCCCGAAGCTAAATCCCAACGACACGCGTTTAAATCTTCCGCTCCCGTACGCCCTTCCTCGCGGATCCAATAGCCGTAGCACAAAACGGTAACCGTGCCGCCCACTCCCCCGATCAGCGCAACGGTCCATGCCAACCCACCCGAAGGCAAAGACGGGACAAATAAACCACGGATAACAGCAGCCCAATCGGGTCCGGTGAGGACAGCCGTCAGCGTCACAGTCACAAACATCACACCGATCCCGACTGCCATGACCTTTTCAAATAAACGATAGCCGCCGGCACGGACAAGTACAACTCCTACAGCGCTATGAAGAAGTCCCCAGAAGACCTTCCCAACGAATGGATTGCTTCCGATGGGAATAAGAGCGTTCGCTGCGACCCCGCACGCTCCGATCAAAGCCGAGCCGACAAAGAAACTCCAGATGACCAGATAAAAAAGGAATACCCACCGTGACCACACTCCGAATCGGGAAAAGGCGCCCTCTAGCAGTGTCTCTCCTGTCCCAAGCTGCCAACGCGCGATGCCCTCATTTAAAACAAACTTCAAAACGGAGCCGAACAATACAGCCCATAAAATGACAACTCCGAATTTATTGCCTGCGAAAGCGGCAGTCGCGAGATCTCCTGCCCCTACTCCGGTTGCCGCAACGAGCAACCCTGGACCTAAGACGGCTAACCGTGCACGCAGCGTCAATACGCGCTCCAACGCTCGCCGGTAGAGTCGGTATGCTGGCAGTCCACGATGACCGTTCCAAAGGTGGGACTGTCGGAGTTATTGTCATAGAGCCAAACTCCCCGATCCGCCGCGGCAGTCGGAGGGCCGAATATAACTTCGCGGGAAATCGGATGTCCGGTTCTTGGGAGATGAACATCGGGAATGATCGGAAGCGGATTCGGAACCAGCATCGACAAACGTGCGGGGGGAGTCTTCCCGATCGCCCTTCGGAGTATCACCAGATTCTCTTTGGTGGTTGATTCATAAGCCGCCCGAAAAGAAGTTTGAAGATAGGGAACCGCGAGTAGAAAGTACAACGCAAAAGCGGCATCCAAGCCTGCGGCGGCCTTGGTTCCGATACCCCAAATCGGCGCACGCCGCGTTGCAACTCGAAAGGCCTGTCCGCAAAAGGCCAATCCGACCGAACCCAGC
>JBFIEP010000257.1:0-4698 GCA_041603335.1 Elusimicrobiota bacterium
CATCGCTTTCGCAAGCTCCAGCGCCGCTTCTACGGCACCGTCATGCTGAATTACCTCAACAAGCTTCATCGCCACCGGAGGATTAAAGAAATGCATCCCCACAACCCGCTCGGGGTGAGTGAGGCCTTCTGCGATTTTAGCGACCGGGATCGAGGACGTATTTGTCGCCAACGGGACTTTCCCTCCGACAATCCCCTCAAGAGAAGAAAAAAGATCCCTCTTAACCTGAAGATCCTCCACGATCGCTTCGATAACGAAATCGGAAGGCTTGAGGTCCGCCAGGTCTTGCGCCAAGACGAGACGTCCAAAGGCGGAATCTGCGTCTTCCCGGGATAACTTTCCGCGCGCGACCCCTTTCTCAAGCCCCGCCTGGATTTTTGATTGCGCGGCCGGGAGCGCCTCGGGGAACGCATCGAACAAGCGAACCGCGAAACCGCTTTGCAGCGCAAGCTGCGCGATTCCGCGGCCCATGGTTCCCGCCCCGACGACGCCGACAGTTTTTATCATCCCGGGATGAACGGCTCCTCGGTCATTTTGGATTCTTCGGGCTGCCACTCGGGCCGTTTCAAGCCGTACTCATTGCACTTGTTCAAAACGTCTTCGGCGAAGGATATCCGGACATCGTCATTGTCCCGCTTCTTCAGACCGTACTTGCGATAGAGCGCATTGCGCTTGGAACCCCGGCGACCGAAAATATTCATGGTCCGGGGATACCACAGGTTTAGCGCCTCTTGAATATCATCGTGTGTTTTCTCATCGGCGGAGAGACGCTTTACCCATTGATCCCCGTGAGCCATATGCATCGTTTCTTCTTTAAAGATGCCTTCCATCGTGTCGCACCAGGGCTTGTAGGAACAATCAAGCGAATCCTCGAGTTGGTGTCCCGCGCCCCGGTCCATGCAGAAATTGAACATGATGAAATCATTCCACGTATTGATCGGGTAATAGAAGATATTGACGCGCTTATCATCGGACTTTCGTTCTGTTCCGATATCAGCGTCATCAGTGCGAGAGGAAAAATTATGTTTTTCGTAATAGGCGTTAACATCCACACCCAACCCTTCCAGGAGGCGATACATCACGCGCGCATGGCGAATCTCGTCCTTAACAATCTGGCTGACAACGAGTGTCTCGTTAATGTCCGGAGATTTCTGGATCCACGGAACATAGCCGTAACCGCCCGCAAGCTCCGAGTCGGCCTGCATCATCATCAAATTAGTGAGGTGATGCTTATACCCTTCACTCATCTCCTCGACCGTCTCAATTTTCCCGCCTTTGGCGATTTTCTCAAGGAGCTTTTCTTCTTTCTCCATATCACTAACAGCCATGAATCCTCCGCAGATCAATTTCCGGTAAATTTAGGTTTACGGCTTTCAAGAAACGCATTCACACCCTCAAGATGATCTTCGGTACGCCCGAGAATCTCCTGTATCTGCGCTTCATACTCAAGCTGGGCATCAAATTCCTTATCCATCGAGGCGGTGAGAAGCCGCTTGGTCAATCCGACGGCCTTGGCGGGAACCCTAACAAGCGATTGGATAAGATCATCGAGTTCATGCTCCAGATCCTCAACGGCGACCACTCTATTGACCATTCCGAATTGTTCCGCACGCGAAGCCGTGATTGGTTTCGCTGTCCAGGCGTGCTCAAGCGCCAGGCCAAGCCCCAACGTATGCGTGAGCATATGAGAAAAGCCTGAATCAGGAATCAGGCCAACCTGAATAAAAGCGGAAATAAATTTTGCACTCGGAACACAAATTTTCAGATCACACGCGAGCGCGAGACTTGCCCCCGCGCCGGCAGCGAGTCCATTCACCACAGCGATGACCGGTTTTTCGGTGGCACGAATTTCCCGAACCATCGGATTGAAGTATTTTCGAAGCTCCTCGCCGAGGGGTGGTGCCTCTCCCGCCTCATACATTTTCTTAAGGTCTCCGAGATCGGCACCGGCGCAAAAGGCACGGCCGGAACCGGTCAATACAATGACACGAACGGCGGGATCGGAGGCGGCTTTCTTAAACGTCTTACGGATTCCCTTCATCATCCCATGGGTCAGTGAATTTAAGACCTGGGGACGGTTAAGCGTAAGCGTTAAAACGCCGTTTTCCGTCGAGGACAGCAATTCGTCTTCTTTTGTCTCGGTTGCCGTTTCAGCCATCGTCACTTCCCCTTGTACTCGGGCTTTCGCTTCTCGCGAAACGCCGCCATTCCTTCCTTCTGATCCTCAGTTCCAAAAAGCAAATAGAACAAACGCCGTTCGTAGGCCAGCCCCGTTTCCAAACTCATATCCAATGCGCGGCTAACACCTTCCTTCGCCATACGCGCGGCGACCGGCGCCTGCGCCGCTATAGCATGGGCGGCCTTCATGGCTTCATCAAAATACAATTCCACAGGGACCACCCGGCTCACGAGACCATGGGAAAGGGCTTCTTTCGCATCCAATCGGCGACCCGTCAAAACCATATCCATCGCAACCGCCTTTCCAACAGCCCGCGTCAAACGCTGTGTTCCGCCCGCCCCCGGCATCACTCCGATAGAGATTTCAGGTTGGCCGAAAATTGCCGTCTCGGAAGCGATGATTAAATCGCAGCACATCGCCAACTCACATCCACCGCCGAGAGCAAAACCGCTGACCGCCGCGACGATGGGTTTCGAAACTTTACGGATGCGATCCCATCGCTCCATCTGCTGGGAGGACGCCATCTCGACAACCGTCGCATTTTCAAGTTCTTTAATATCGGCGCCCGCCGCAAATGCCCGCTCATCGCCGGTCAGAAGGATCGCACGGATGTCAGGATCCCGATCGTATTTTTCAAAAGCCTCAACGATCGACTGCATCACGCCGTAAGAAAGCGCATTAAGCACATCGGGCCGATTAATGCGGACGACGCCAACAGCACCGTCGACAGTGGTGACGACATCACCCCCCCCTGCAATGACAGACGCAACCGACGCCATCAGTTAAGATCCACCCACACGCTTTTCGTCTGTGTGTATTCATCGATGGCCTGGGGGCCCTTCTCCCGCCCATTGCCCGACTGCTTATACCCGCCCCACGGCGCGGCCGCATCGACAAATTGATAGCAGTTGAGCCAAACAACGCCGGCCTTAAGACCCTGCGCCATGCGAAGCGCCTTCTTTATGTCCTGGGTCCAAACACCCGCAACGAGACCGTAAACGGAAGCGTTCGCACGGGCAAGCACCTCCTCCTCGTCTTCAAACGGCATCATCGCAACAACCGGTCCAAAGATTTCTTCCTTTGCAATCGTCATGTCGTCTTTGACATCCGTAAAAACAGTCGGCTCCACGAAATAACCGCTGTCGCCCACACGGTTGCCGCCGCAAACCAGGGTCGCCCCCTCTTTCTTACCGGTCTCAATGTAGCCGAGCACCCGATTCATCTGCTCTTCACTCACGAGAGGACCCATTTTCGCCTTTGGGTGAAGACCCGGTCCGGGAACCGTTTTCTTTGCGAAGGTGGAAAGTGATTCCACCGCCTGATCGAAGAATTTTTTTTGCACAAATACACGCGACCCGGAGGAACAGGTTTGGCCTTGGTTGTAGAAGATCCCCATGAACATCCCTTTCGCCGCCTGAGCCATGTCCGCGTCATCAAATACGATATTGGGAGACTTTCCGCCCAACTCAAGAGACACTCCCTTGAGATTACCAGCCGCCGCCCGCATCACGGAACGCCCCGTCTCCGTTGAGCCCGTAAAGGTCACCTTATCCACATCCATATGCTCGGCAAGCGCCGCACCCGCCGTTGCACCGTATCCCGGGACGATATTCACAACACCCTCGGGAACCCCGGCCTCCAGCAGCAATTCCCCGAGCCGCAGCAAAGAAAGCGGCGTCTGCTCGGCCGGCTTCAGAACGATCGTGTTGCCGCACGCCAGAATCGGAGCGATGCGCTCACAGGCCATAAGCAAAGGAAAATTCCAAGGAATGATCGCGCCCACCACACCCACCGCTTCCTTCACGGTGTAGTGCATGAACTTGCCGCCCGGGTAATAAGGAACACTTACCGGAGTCGTGTCGCCGTGGATTTTGGTCGGCCAACCCGAATAATAGCGGAACAAATCAACCGACAACGGGAGATCACCCGAGGATGCCTCGCGGATTGTTTTACCGTTATCAAGAACTTCAAGCTGAGCGAGTTCATCCTTATGCGCTTCGATGATATCGGCAATTTTGTAAAGCAGCTGCCCCCGCTCAGACGGAGTCATTTTTTTCCACGGGCCGTTTTCAAACGCAGTACGCGCAGCAGTGACGGCTGCGTCAATATCAGCCTTGTCCCCTTCAGCGACAGCAGCAAGCACCTCACCGGTCGCGGGGTTTTTCGTCTCGAAGGTCTTACCGGAAGCGGCATCGAGCCACTGACCGCCAATTAAAAGTTTTTTAGCCCCACCGTCGAGGAAGGTTTGAACTCCAGGATGTACATCAAGCGTCGCAGTCGTCATAAGGGGGAACACCTCCAAAAATCGGCTACTGGAGAGCCTTTCACTAATGAGGATAAGCTAACATTTTTACTGTGGAGGAACCGAGACCGATGAATACGATTATTCGCCCCGCGACACCAAAAGATGCTGAAAAAATAGCGGAAATTTACAACGACGCCATCCTCAACAGCACCTCGACTTTCGATACAGAACCCAAGGATGGGGATGAACGACGGGAATGGCTCTCAGCCCACAC
>JBFIEP010000258.1:0-4689 GCA_041603335.1 Elusimicrobiota bacterium
GATCCGCATCACGCTTAACACCCGGATCCAAATAGGCCTGGGCATATAAGGAAGCCGGGGCTTGTAGGAATAGACCCACGCACAATGTCCAGACGAGTGTGCACTCGGCAATTCGGACAACTCGGCGGGTCGTGGGTCCCAAGGGGCGTGGGTCCTTCATAGCTTTAGCTTAGCCCTGAAGTCCTTATTCCTCCAGGCCAAATTGACCCACAGGCCTAGTACCCGAAGGGCCCACCCGGAGTACCCGGATAGGCCCAATTTGTCGGAAATTACGGGATTTAGCTAGACTTCGCGTTTCCTAGCGAAAGGGCGTTTGCCGGCGTCACATCGCCCCACACAGCAATCCAGCCCACAGCGGTCGTCTTTCCGTCGAGAGTACCCATTAAAACCCAACCGCCGCCGGCCTTATTCATAGACCCGACCTGCTGGATATAGAGCTTTTTGGGGTCGGTCAGGTCCCCGACGGCAAACCCGGCAGGAAGGTCAACGGCGCCTACCTTGAGATTGGGCATATCAGCCAAGTCCAACTTGGCACCCTTGCCTGCGACCTTTTTCTTCAGATCCGGTGCGAGATTATCCCCGAGAACCGTAAACCCATCCATCGATTTCATGACATAGGCGGGAGTCATATGATCCTTCGTCAGGTGTTGCCCTGCCGCTGCTTCTTTGACCGAAAAACGAACCTTCAACTCGGCCGTTCCCTCATCATCCGTTGCGCGGAAATAAATTCCGGAAGCGCCCGTTCCCGCCTTCACGAGTTTATAATCCTTTCCGCCCTGCTCCATCGGGTCTGACGGAACTTTAGGCATATCAGATGCGTTTTGCTGGGGAGAGACCGAGTCTCCCTCGGAGTCCAAAGCGATCGAACCCGCGGGCCCCGTCCATGGCTTTCCGTCGTCACTCGCTTCTAAATCCGCCTTCCAATTCTCACCGTCATACTTGAAGGCGACCTGGATGCTTTCACCCTTGTCATTTTTCAGATCAATTTTAAGCTCGTCTGAATTCCCCGAGATGTTCCCGAAATTCGGAAAATCCTTCATCTTCGCAACAAGAAGTTTTCGGAAATCATCCGGCTTGTTTTTGATTTCAAAACTTTCATCGAGCCTCTTAAGCTCACCCGACATCAGTTTCTCATAGACCGAATACGGCGCGGCAGCTCCCTTTATCTGGAACCCGCTGCCCGATTTTATAAACACCGAGGTGTTGGCCTTTCCACCCGACGTAGCGACATCGGATTGTCTCAAGTCGGTAAAGGCATAGCCCCCCAATCCGGTGGGGTATTTCAAAATGCCGTTATCGCCGTCCATGAAACTAATCTGAGCGAGGCTGGACGGGCTCATGAATTCAAAGACCATGCCTTTGTCGCCTTCGAAAATCGCCAGTTGGCCCGTCGTGGTGAATGCGAACTTATAGGCTTTACCCTTAACCCGGTCCGCCATCGCGGCATTGAGTCCTGCGAGAAGCTTCTCCGCTTCCTCCGGAGGCAATTGGTTTCCGGGTCCCGGCGATCCCGTTGGGGGGACTCCGGTCTGCGGCGGCATGCCGGGTTCCAGCACGTACTCGCCGTTTTTCCATACGGCATCCCAATACTGTCCCGACGCATCGCGTCCGGCGGAGGCGCGCAGGATCTGCACATCCTGCAGGCCTTCGCGCTTCACAACGGTCGCGCCCAACTGGGGGCGCATCGTGCTAAAACCGGCGGCAAATGCCGTATCGGCGAGATCTAAATCTTTATAGTCGAAGGTCTGCGGATCAATCTTATCAACCCAATCTCCGCTTCCCGGAGGATCTTCTTCTCCGAAAATCTTGCGTAAATCATCGACGGGCCAATAGGTGATCTGACCAAATCCCTGAAGCTTAAGGTTTTCACCTTCGCCCTGCAGGACGCCGTAGGTTTCGGGGGCCGCATAATATTGCTTCCCACCGATGGTCACGACCTTTCCGTATTGATAGACGCGTGCGGCACGATAGGCGTACAGCTGGCTCAATCCCATCGGACCCGAAGCCGGATCCAAACCGTTTTTCATTTCTCCGCCGGGGCCCGTCAGCGCGATCGTCCCGCCGGCACCGACCTTAATCGTCACCGGGACGCCGCCAAGCGTCATTGGAATTCCAGCCTCTAAACGTCCAGCATCCGTTCGGAGCGAATACGAAGTCCCTTCCGGATCAGTGGGATCGTTTAAATTCACAACCGTAATCAGATCTTCCTTCGTCCCGTCAGGGCGCGTGATCGTCGCGAGCGAAAGCGAAACCGTGTTCCCCTTTGCATCCTTATAAACATGACGATCGCCGAACTCGCCGTATGCCTGGCGGCCGTTGAATCCGATCGAGGCAAGATTTTCCTCGGAACGTCCGATCCTGCGCTCGTTGCCGCCGTTGTTGACGGAATCATCATCCCGCTCCGGAGCAGCGGGCGGTTTGCCTTCGAAATTTCCGGTATCCATCCATGCCTTAAACCTTTCTGCATGGATACGATCCGGGTGCCCCTCGGGGAGCTTCAGTGCCGCTTCCATCTTGGCAATGGCGGCCTCGAGATCATCCCCCCCGCCAAACGCCTTAAGGGCCTTACCCAACTGATCAAGACGCTCATCACTTGTGGATCGCAGAGCCATCAACAAGCTTGTGCGAACGGGACTATCCGGATTGTTGAGCAAGGCGGCCAACTTCGCCGGATCCTTGAGAAATTTTTTCAGCGCTTCATCGCTAAACTTTTCGTGCTCGAGACTCTTCTGAATGATCGAGGCATAGACCGCACTGAATTGCTTTTGGACCTCGAGTGCCTTCGGCGAAGAACCAAACGCATCAAGAAAGGTTTTGTGATCCTGCAGAAGCTCCGCAACCGGCTTGGTATCGGAATTGACGGGGCTCTCAATCTCGCCGCTATCCTTGCGCTCGATCCCGGTCAAAAGCCCCTGCTCGGAGAGCTCAGCTTTGATCTTTCCAACGTTGCCGTCGAAGCTGCACCAGGAAGGGGCTTCCCCTTCCTTAGGCTTACAAGGGTCGGTAACTTCCGAATCGGCGAAAGCGGGATTAACGGCGCTCGGGACAACGAGGATCAGGGCGAGAATCGGCGATAAAAGTCTGCGGACCATAAGGTCTCCTGCGGGGGCACACTTCCCCAGCCTTTCCAGGATAACAGGGAACCCATGGTTCATCCAGCCACTTCGGACCTAGGCCCTTTTGGGACCCAGGACCCCCCAACATTGACGTTTTAGCGGGGTTCGGCTATCCTCACCCATATGAAGCTGGACGAGCGAACCAAGAATCAGGTCTATGCACCCGTTTTTGTTCTATTTGGGCTCACCTTCCTATTAATAGTGTTCCTGCTGGGGAAACGCCTTATGAATCGCGGCTCGAGTACGCCTCCGCGGTGGTCGGAACCTTATGAAAAGCCTGAAGAGGTTAAAGGGAAGGATGGCGGCGGCGGGATGCCGGCGGCGCTCCCTGCCATGAGAGTCGATAAGGTGGAACGTCGGCGGTATAGAAGAAGGCCGTCGCAAACCCTGCGACGGCCTCCTGCGCCTACGGCGAATTAATTCTTACTTTCCTAGAGCGGTCTCAGCCTTACCTTTAGCCGTATCTGCCTTCCCTCGCGCTTTGCCCGAATCTGTCACCGCAGTGGTTACCGCCGTTTTAGATTCTTCAGCCGTCGCAACATACTTTTGACCATTCGGCCAGGCGGAATTGGCCGCCTTCGCGGTAGTGGGAATTTTCTTAGCGGCCGTCACCGCCGCATTTGCCTCGGTCTTAAACGCCTCGGACGCGGTCCCGGCTTTATTCGCCAGGTCGATAGACTGCTTAACCTGCGCCGCCATGACGCCGGCCTGAGCTGCTGCTGCGGTAACGTCTCCTTCAGCACTTTTAAGAATGGCGAGCGCTGACTCCCTTGCTGCCTCAGGAGTTTGCCCGGTGCGTGCCTTGAAGCTATCCTTCACTCTTTGCGGCGCCTTGTCCCACTGCTCTCCCTTATTGGCGTACAACGAGCGAAGTGTTGTTTGCGCCTGAGTCAGTGTGCCGATATGCGGGCTCGCCACTTTAGAGATTGACTCACTGGTAATCTTGCTGGCAGGGATATCAGCCGGTTTTTCACCCGTGAAAGGCTCCAGTTCATCCGTGGGCACCGTTCCTGTATTTTTAAACTTCTTATCAGGGTCCGCGCCCTCGGTAGTCAATGCTTTAACGAAATTAGTTCCTTTCGTCTCGAGAGGTTCAATCCCCTCGACAACTTTTCCGATTGCCTCGTTGCGAGTACCGAGCTCCGTATTACGGGCCTCCACCGGCTTAGCCGCTTTTTCAGCATCATTGATCGCTTGAGTCAACGCTGCTTTCGCATCGGTCACCGCCTTCTTGGCACTCGTGATGGTAGGACCTGCCGGTCCTCCCGTTTTCAGCGAATCCAATTCAGCGGACGTTGCGTCAAGCCGAGCAACTTTTCCTAACGCAGTTTGCTTCATGCTGGCAACGGCTGAAAATCCCTTCTTTGAATTTGTAGCGGGGACTTTAGGAGAAGGCTCCCCGATCTTACCGAAGGTCCCTTTCGGAAACTTCCCGCTTCCATCCTTGGTCGCATCCGGATCGCCGCCCTTCGGGTCCCCCTTACCACCCCCGGATCCGCCGCCGCTTCCACCGCCCTCCTTTTTTCCTTCATTACCCTTCAAAAGACGGTCAAGCAACTTAAGGAGAACCTGC
>JBFIEP010000259.1:0-4673 GCA_041603335.1 Elusimicrobiota bacterium
CGGCATCGCCGATCGCCGCACGTTCGCGATTCGCTCCCCGCGCGATTGTCCAAGCGGATACAAGTAGAAATCCGGCTTTAATCGCGAATTCGAGCATTGATGCGTCGAGATGGAAGGAGGCCAGCATTGCGGCGTGCAGTGCCGCGACGGCCAGGGTTATGGCGGGGTGCGCGAGTCCGGTCGTGTAAAGAGGCAGTAGGAATAGCGGCCAAAATAACGAAGAGCCGCCGCCTGTGGCTTCAACGATCCACGCAATAAGCAGGCTGTTGGCTGTGATCGAAATTGAGGATGCGAAGGCCGGGCTCCAACGGCGCGTGCGCAGGAGAATGGCGTTAACGACAACTGCGGCGAGTAGGAACCAGAGTGCTTCCTCTCCCATGCCGCTGGATTCCCGCAACAGCATCATCGCGGCCGCTAGAAACCCGACGAAGACGCCTTCGTGGATAAGTGTTTCATGCGTTCTCATCTTAGAATCCTCTGCCCCGCGCTCATTCGGGCGCGAAGCGTGAAGGCCGCCGCATCCGCAGCAACAAATTTTTTGATTTCGAGGGGAGTCAAAGGCTTTGACCCCCAGATCCAAGCGTCCCTAAGCAGTTCGGCGTAGCGCGTACGCAACGTGGGACTCATGCCGGCCGCCGTGCGGGAGAATGTTTCTGTGAAATCGAGTTTTTTTCGATGAATTTGCGCTGCCCAGTGCCTGGCCTTCAATTCCACAACCGATGCTTGGAGCTGGGCGATGCGTCGAGGGTCCGGTCTCGGGGCCGGTGCGTCCCGCAGATCTCGTGTGTCGATCGAGAAAATAGTTTCCGGCCGGCTTCTTTTCCGGAGCTTGGGGGGGAGGCGCTCGCCGCGTTGAAACAGGAGAACATCGGAAATGGCGTCCTCAATGCCGATAGGAGCAGGTGCGGGAATTACGTCTGTGGAGTAGCCGAACCAATCTCGATCCGTCTCGGTTGTTCGTGCGGCAAGGACTTCGCCTGTTTCGATATTAACGAGTCGAGCATGCAATTCAACCTTGCTTCCGAAAGTGACAAAGCTGCCGACCACGACCGCCCGCGCTTGAAGAAGTCCTCCGATTTTTGCGAGCTTTTGCGTGTTCAGCGCACCCGTCATTCCCAATTGGTGTTCCCCCATGACTTCCACGAGCCGGGACCGTTCCACTACGCCGACACGACCGCCTGCCGCGATCCGATTTGTGATGCGTTCCGCGATTATTTTCCCCTCACCTGGCGCAGATCCATCCAGCGGAGAAAAAGGGAGGACGGCGACGCGTTCGATATCCGCACGGTGGGCCGCCATCGCGAGTGTCCTTGCGACAGAACGGTAGCTCGCGGCAAATGCGGGAGGCGTTGCGAGTGCGATGTTAAGAAATAAGACCGCTATTGTTTTCATTATTCCGTCCTCCATAAAAAGTATGGAGTATCGAAATCAAGCGGATTTCAGGCGGAGGTAAAATAAACTTCAGATGTCGCTCAGAGGAGCCTCAAGCCGCTGCTGCGGATCTTAGTCGAACCTAATTGCAGGTTCAAGGAACTTAGGCTTATTTTTTAGGAAGAATTAGACTAAAGAGTGCGCCTTGGCCGGGTTTGCTTTCGGCCTCGAGTGTTCCGCCATGGTCGGTTGCAATTGAGTAGCAGAGCGGAAGTCCGAGCCCGGTTCCTTCTCCAACGGGCTTTGTCGTGAAAAACGGGTCGAAAATATATTTCTTAACATCTTCGGGAATTCCCGAGCCGGTATCGCGTACGGAAATAATGATGCTGCCGTCCTTCTCACCTGCCGTAATGAGGATCTCTTTTATTTTGCTTTTAGAGACCGCGTGCTTGGCGTTAATGACCAGGTTCAGGAGGACCTGCTGTATCTGGTCGGGATCGGCATTGATGGTTAGGTTTGTATTTTCGAGCTTGAACTGGATGTCAATATCCGACTTCTTCATGTCGTAAACGATAAGCGGTTTTAATTTATCGAAGACGTCTTCGATTAGCAATTCTGTTTTTTCCGGATCTTTGTTCCGGGAAAATTGGAGAAGCCCCTGCGTGATCCTTCCTGCCCGGCGCGCCTGTTCTTCAATAGCGGAAAGATCCGTCTTAAAAACCTCAGGCATAGCCTCTTCCTCCGAGAGTATTTGCGCGAGTCCGAGGATGATCGTCAACGGGTTGTTGACTTCATGCGCGACGCCCGAGGCGAGAAGGCCCGCAGATGCTAATTTCTCGGAGACCGCCATACGCTCCTGGAGTTTTATCGTGTCGGTGATGTCCCGTTTTATCGCGACAAAATGGGTAATCCTTCCTTCGGATGTCGTGATCGGCGTAATTCCCGTATCCTCATGATAAATGCGCCCGTCCTTTGCCTTATTGACAATGACTCCGTGCCAGGTTTCCCCGCGGATAATGGTTTTCCACATTCGTTCGTAAAAAAGAGGCTTATGTTTTCCACTCTTAAGAATTCTAGGGTTTTCACCTATTGCTTCGGCGATGGTATAGCCGCTGCTGCGTTCAAACGCGGGGTTGGCGAATATGATTAATCCGTCCCGTTCGGTAATAATGATCGCTTCTTCGGCAGCGTCGATGGCGGCTTTTAATCGGATCAGGCTTTGTTGCGTGCGCTGCCGCTCACTGACGTCGTGGATGATCGAGGAGATAAAGGATTTTTTATCGAATTCGATTGTGCTTACAAAGACTTCGACGTCTAGAATCTTTCCGGAAGCGGTGCGGTGTCTTAAATTGCAAAATTTCTCGTTTCCGGCCTGAACTTCCGCGATTTTATTTCTAACGACGTCCGGCGGCTCCATATTAATTTCAAATATCGAGCGGCTTAGGAGTTCTTCATGCGTATAGCCGTAGAATTTTAAAGCGGCTTTGTTTGCATTCAGAATTCGTCCGTTGGCGGGGTCGGTCTGAAGCATGATGGCGTTGCTTTTCTCAAAAAGAGCCTTGTGGCGTTCTTCGCTCGCACGCAGATCTTCCAGGCCCTTGCGGCGTTCTAAGGCGGTTCCCAATATTTTGGATAGAGCCTCTAGGAGGATTCGTTCCTCTTTGTGGAACGGGCCTTCATCGGCATCCGGGAAATTCTTGAGATAGTGGGCTTCAATGGAGCCTGCCCGTTTTCCGGAAACCATGATGTCTGCGGCTTGCCGCCATGGAGTCTGTTCGAATTTCCCCGATACATATTCTTTTTCCCCAAATAGGACCCGCCCTCGGGCGTGCGCGGGGTATCGGTAGGACAGTGGAATTAGATCGGCTGTTTCCTGTAGGAGTTTGTCAATGCTTGTGATGTGCGTTGCGGCTTCGGTCATGCGGTAGAGGCCCTGCAGTTCTCTTATTCGTGCTTCATTGTTTTGGAGGGAAGCGCGTAGAACCGATTGCTTTTTTAGATCTTCAGTGATATCCCTTGCAATTGCAATTGAGTAGCGGTCACCTCTATATTTTATGGTGGCGACACTGATATCGACAGGAAATCGTTCCCCATTTTTCTTGATATGCAATCCCTCGAACGTGCCGGCCCCTTTTTTTTCGATTTCGTTGATGTGTGCTCGGTATTCTTCAATCGTGGATAATTTTTCTTCAATGTCGGGAACCTTGAGATTAAGAAGTTCTTCCCGGGTATATCCCAGTTGAGCGCATGCCGCTTTATTCGTATCCAAAAATTTTCCAGTCTCGCGGTTTATAAGAAAATATGAATCGTTAGAGGCGTCAATCGCGGCGTGTAAAAGAAGTGCTTTTTCATCTTTCTCCGCTATCTCTGCGACAAGGCGGGTGGGCTCGCTGCGGTCCCGGATGATAGCCGTGAACCGTCTCCCTTCCTTTGCGGGGTATTCGGAGAGACGAAGTTCGACCGGTACAATGGATCCATCTTTGTGCAGCCCTTTTATCGTCACCGGAGAGGTTAGGGTTAACGGTTCTTGGGACTTCGCGAGTCTCTTAAGTCCCTTGTTATGAGCCGCCCGATGGAATTCGGGAATGATCAGTTTATGTATCGGACTGCCGAGCGCTTCGACGCGCGTCCAGCCGAATATCCGCTCCGCCGCGCCGCTCCATTCGCAAACAAGACCGGTTTCCTTGATTGTAACGATCGCTTCCGGCGAGTTTTTGATGATTGCTTCGAGTTCCTCGAGCCGCTCTTCAATGCTTTGTTTCGCAGTCATGAGCTATTCGAATTTGTATCCGACCCCCGCCATGTGCTGGATGCGGGAGCCCGCGGTTATGCCAAGTTTTTTCCTTAGAGTTGAGATGTGTACTTCCACGGTGTGGGGATCGTTGTAGAGCGCGAGATCATATCCCCAAACCTCTTCGAGCAGATATTGGGGGGATAGAACCCGGCCGTCGCCTGCGAGCAGCACAAGAAGGAGATCGAACTCTTTTCGCGTTAGGCTGATTTCCTTCTTTCCGACTAAAACCTTGCGCCGGGCGGGATCGATTTCGATTTCGCCTTTTTTTAGGGATTGATCGGGTTTCCGAGAATTGTCGTAGCGGCGAAGTACCGCCTTTATACGGGAAAGCAATACCGGTAGAGAAAGGGGTTTTAAAATATAGTCGTCGGCACCGTCATCCAGACCGGTTACTATGCTGCGTTCATCAATGGCTTTCCCGGAGATGATAATGACTGGGATCGAAATTTCCCGCTTAATAAGGCGGCATAATTTCAATCCGTCCATATCCGCCATGTCGACATCGGTA
>JBFIEP010000260.1:0-4665 GCA_041603335.1 Elusimicrobiota bacterium
CGGTCTCGACGACGTACCGCTCTATTTTAAAGAGCGCTGCGACCGCTCGAATTTAAAGTCGGCAGTACTCCCACACGCGTGACCGACGACACGCGCTTTATGCGGCGGGCCATTGCCCTCGCGAAGCGTGGCCGCGGCCGTACCAGTCCAAACCCGCTCGTTGGCTGCGTCCTTGTTAAAAGCGGACGGATTATCGGCGAAGGCTATCACCGGAAATTCGGCGGGCCCCACGCGGAACCCAACGCCCTTGCCCAGGCCGGAAAAGCCGCCCGCGGAGCAACCGCCTACGTTAATCTCGAGCCTTGCTGCTACTTCGGCAAAACCCCGGCCTGCAGCAGGACCCTGATTGAAGCCGGCATCGCCCGCGTCGTCTTTGGAGTCCGCGATCCAAACCCGAAAGTCGCGGGAAAAGGGAAAGCCGCACTGCGCCGTGCCGGCATAATTGTCGAGGAAGGAATTCTCGCCAAAGAATGCGAAACCCTGAATCGGGCCTTCTTCACCTGGATAAAAAAAGGACGGCCCTACGTCATTTTAAAAGCCGCCGCGAGTCTCGACGGCCGCATTCAAACGGCTACGGGCGAATCGAAATGGATCACGTCGCCCCAAGCCCGCGCGCTCAGCCGGAAAATGCGCTCGGAAGTCGATGCCATTCTCGTTGGCCGGGGTACGGTCATTGCCGATAATCCGAAACTAACCGGCACGGGTCGCCGTCATCCGCTGCGGATTGTTCTCGATACGAATCAAAACACGCCCCGCACCGCGAAACTTCTCCGCGAACCGGGAACGTCGCTTATCGTATCGTCAAAAGCTCCCAACGGGAAACTGCCCGCGAGCGCCGCCGTCCAACACTTGCGCGTCCCCAAGCGCGGATCACGTCTTGATTTGAAAAAAGCCCTCAAGGCCATCGCCTCCAGAGGCGTCACGTCCCTTCTTGTGGAAGGCGGCAGCGAAATCCATACCGCGTTTCTTCAAGCCGGACTGGTCGATGAAGTCCGTCTCTTTTTAGCCCCTTCCCTTCTAGGCGGAGAAACCGCACGTTCCTTCTTTGAAGGAAAAGGATTCGGAACGCTAAAAAGCGCGCCGCGCCTCAATGCAACCTCTATCCGCCGGGTTGGAACCGATTTCCTTCTAACCGGGAGACTCCTCTAATGTTCACCGGCATCGTAAAGCAGCTCGGGACCGTCACGGGAAACAAGGGCCGGGTTCTAAAGGTCCGGGCGCGCTTCGGGAAATTGCCGAAGGGAGCGAGTGTTGCCGTCAATGGGACCTGCTTAACCATGGTTGCCCGGGCAGGGTCGGTGCTAACCTTTGACGTCGGTCCCGAAACCCATCGCCTAACCAACCTCGGTGCCCTGAAGAAAGGGGATCGGGTTAATCTTGAAACACCGCTCAAGGCCGCCGACTTTGTCGGAGGGCACTGGGTCAGCGGGCATGTGGACGCATGCGACGAAGTCCTCGACTGCGGGTCGCTCGTTAACGGCTTCGTCCGCATGCGCTTTAAACTTCCCGCGAAACTCAAACCCCTGGTAGCCCCAAAAGGATCTGTCGCAATTGACGGGACGAGTCTCACGATAACCAAAACCGGACGGGGTTGGTTTGAAGTGATGCTTATTCCAGAGACTCTCGAAAACACAACTCTCGGGTTCAGGAAGCCGGGAGATCGCGTTAATTTAGAAGCGGATTTGATGGCGCGATACGTCGCGAACATCTTAGAATCAAGAAGACGATGAAAGCCCCAAAACGAAAAGTAAAAACAAAACTCGATTCCATAGAATCCGCCATCAATGACATCAAACGCGGAAAGATGGTTGTCGTGATTGACGATCCGAGGCGCGAGAATGAAGGCGACCTCGTTATGGCGGCGGAAAAAGCCACGCCAAAGGCGATCAATTTCATGATCCGCGAGGGACGGGGTCTCGTTTGCGCCCCGATGGACGGGGCCACGCTCGACCGCCTTAAGATAGAGGCGATGGTTCAGTCATTTTCCAGCGGCCCCGGTCGCGACACCGCGTTCACAATCAGCGTGGATGCGCGCAAAGGAACCACAACCGGAATTTCCGCATCGGACCGTGCTCGGACCATCCGAAAACTCATCGACCCCGAATCCGATCCGGAAGATTTCATCCGCCCTGGTCATATTTTTCCCCTGCGCGGAAAAGAAGGCGGCGTTCTTGTGCGGGCCGGCCACACGGAGGCGGCGATGGACCTATCCCGGCTGGCCGGGCTTAAGCCTGCCGGGGTCATTTGCGAGATCATGAACGAAGACGGCTCGATGGCCCGAACCGGACAGCTCTCGAAGTTTGCAAAAAAGCACAAACTAAAAATCATTACCATTGAAGACCTCATCGAATTCCGCCGCAAACATGAACGCCTTGTTGAACGGGTGGCCTCGGGCCGGATTCCGACTCCGCACGGAGAATTCCAACTCCATGTATATGAGGAAACCCTTTCCGGGAAACAGCACCTCGCAATGTCTACGGGACGCCTCGCCGGATCAAAGAATACCCTCGTTCGCGTTCACTCCTCCTGCATTACCGGAGACACCCTATTTTCAATGCGCTGCGACTGCGGCTCCCAGCTTGAAGCGGCGATAAAGGCAATCGCGAAAGCCAAACGCGGAGTCCTGCTTTACCTCGCCCAGGAAGGACGCGGCATCGGACTCGTTAAGAAAATTCAGGCGTATGCGCTTCAAGACAAAGGCCTCGATACCGTTGAAGCCAACGAGGCCCTGGGATTTAAAGCCGATCTCCGTGAATACGGAATTGGGGCCCAAATTCTCTCGGACCTCGGTCTAACAACGATCAAGATTCTTACCAACAACCCGCGAAAAATCGTCGGCATCGATGCCTTCGGCCTAAAGGTCGCCGGCAGTGTCCCCATCCGGATAAAACCAAATCCGCACAACGCACACTACTTGAAAACAAAACGCATCAAGCTCGGCCATCTGCTTGACGGCGCAGCGGCCAATCACCTGAGTCTTGATCGTGGGAAAAATAAACACCGATGAGAAAACCCCGATTCGGTATTGTCGTCTCCCGCTTTAACGAAGCAATCACAGGAAAACTCCTGAAGAACTGCCTTAAGACCCTAAAGAAAGAGGGCATCGCGGAAAAGTCCATTCAGGTCGCTCATGTCCCCGGGGGATTCGAAATTCCCTGGGCCGTCAACGAGATCGCCCGTTCGGGCCGGGTCGATGCGGTCATTGCCCTCGGCTGTGTTCTAAAAGGACAAACCCCGCAAAACGATTACATTTCAGAAGCAACCTACGCCCACCTGCAAAGCATCTCCATAGAAACCCGGGTTCCCTGTGTGACCGGCATTCTCACCCCCAACACCTACAAACAAGCCCTCGCCCGAACGAAAGGTGAAATGGACCGCGGCAGCGAGGCAGCGTTAGCCGCACTGGTCGTAGCCGAAATGAAGGTCGGCGGCATTGTGAGGGAATCCTAGTGGGCAGACGACGCCAAGGACGCGAATTCGCTTTACAGTCCCTCTATCTCACCGATGTTAGCGGGATGAGCGGAGCGGAAGCCGCGTCTTCCGTCGGGGCCGGTTCAAAGCTCGATAAGGTGACGCGGGATTTTGCAAAAGGGCTCATCGATGGGACTGAATCGCATCGTGCGTCCCTGGACGTCCACATCCGCGGCGTCGCTAAAAACTGGGAACTGGGACGGATGGCATCCGTTGACAGATCTCTTTTACGCCTATCCTCGTATGAATTGCTTCATTGCCCGGATACCCCCGTCAGCGTTGTAATCGATGAAGCACTCGAAATTGCGAAGGTCTATTCGTCGCACGATTCGAGCAAGTTTATCAACGGCATACTCGACAAGATTAAACTTGAACGCACCAGCGGCAACGCTCCAAAACCCGTTAAATCAACGAAGAAAAAAACACGTGAGTGATTCGGGACCGTCGGTCCAGGAACTCTACGCCCCGAACAATTCATGCTTTGGCTGCGGTCCGGCCAATGAGAAAGGACTGCGAATCCGGAGCTTCCCTACCGATGGGGAAGGCGATGAATTGGAATGCATTTGGACAGCCGAAGCGCACCATGAGGCCTTTCCCGGCATGCTTAACGGAGGCATCGCAGGCGCTCTATTGGACTGCCATTCCAATTGGACCGCGGCCCGTCATTTGATGCTCAAGTCGGGTGAGAAAACGCCTCCCTGTACCGTCACCGCAGATTTTTCCGTACGATTGCTCCGCCCGACTCCGGTGGATGGACCGATTCGGATCGTCGCCCGTGTAAAAGAATCCAAAGAGGACCGCGCCCTCATCACGGCGGAAATGTTTGCCGGCGGTAAACGGACCGCCACCTGCCTCGGAAATTTTGTCGCAGTTAAAGAAGGACATCCCGCATTCCACCGATGGTAAGGAGGCTTTCTTGAACACTCTCGACTGGATCGTTATCGGGGCCTACGCCGCGACCGTTGTATCGCTTGGGATTTGGGCCGGCCGTCGGGAAAAAGACACAGATGACTTCTTTCTGGCCGGGCGTACAATGGGATGGATTCCGGTCGCCGCCTCGGCCGTTGCGACCTCCCTCTCGGCGCTAACCTTCATAGGGGTTCCCGGTGCCGCCTACGGGGGCAGCTTTCTTTACCTTCAGCTTGGGATCGGAAATTTCCTCGGGTGGTACCTTCTCTCCCGCTGGTTCATTCC
>JBFIEP010000261.1:0-4642 GCA_041603335.1 Elusimicrobiota bacterium
CATCCTGCTATATTTAAAATAGCACCAATCGAATAGGCTAGCCCCCCCCAGAAAAGGATCTTCGGCATTTCCCGATCATAGTTCTTAACTAATAAGAGCGCTGACAGAATTCCCATCCAGCCCAATCCGAGATAGAAGCCGAGACCAAGCCAACCGGGAATACTGGAGAAGAACACGGTCTTAAGAACCAAACCCGTGACGGCAATCGCCCACACCACGAACAAAAAGCCCCACCGCCACGGTCCCCGGAATAAAATCACGTGCATCGGGGTAAACGTACCGACTACAACAATCCAAATCGCGGCATGATCCAAACGCTCAAAAACAACCCAGGATGTCGACGGTTGCTCAAGAAGATGATAGACGCCGCTCATCGAAAAGAGAAATACCAGAGAGAATGTAAACGTCACCAAGGAAGAAATTCGAAGAGCATTCCCACGGCCCCGCCGATGAAGATACACATACCCGACCAAACTCGCACCGGCGGCAAGAAGGTGCGACCACGAACTAAAGGGTTCGGAAAATCCGGCAAAGGGGATTATGGGACCTGGATGCATTCTAGAGCGCCTTTTTTATTTCGTGAAGCAATCGCTTAAACCGCTGATCCGAAACGACTCTGTTGAGTGAAGCATTGAGTGAAAATCCCGGATCATCCACCCAAGCCCGGAATCCTTTTTCCTGATGCTCAATCTCCATCTGATCAACCCGTACTCCGTGGTGGAATAATTCCAGATATCCCGAATTCCCGACAGGAGGTTCATCCACAACGATCGTCGCCCCCTCCCAGTGAAACATATTCCCCTCGGGAAAATCCTCTTCAGGGTCATGGACCAGGGTATCCCCAAGGGCGATGGTCGCGGTACTCATCGCGCAATTGACCCGGATAGAACTCTTCGTCAGATGGGATTTTCGGGAATTCTTCCTTCCTGAATTCGGCCATTCGAGCTGAATGGACGTCTCAACCTCTCCCTCGCCATCAATCTTCTGTAAATCCTCATGGGCACTACTGGCATCTTCCGGCGTGACAACGAGACGATATCGATTTTCATCTAATCCTGTTCGAAGAGTCACCGCTGAGGGTTTATATTCAAGAGAATGAATTAACCCATAGGCGAGAAATCGCTCTTTCGCGTCCGATTCAGCATCCCCAAAAATCGGGGAATAAGGATCCTGTAGAAAGGAATAGGGAAATGATTCACCGTCAAAACGAATCTCTCCCCAATGGTCCTGCTGCTGCAGCCTGATGCGTGTTGCCTTCGCGGCAATGGCCGCCCTGACAAACAGCAATGAAGCCCCAAATGTCGTTGGAAGTTGGAAACTACGAAGCTTGCGAACGGCACGGCGCCGATCAACGGTAAATCCACCGCTGCCCACGAATACGCCGTCGTCTTGAGGGTCTGACTCCGAGCTCATCTGAGAACTATAACCGACTGGGAGGCTTTCAGCCAGTCGGACTTACTTAATAGGTGTAATCGTTTTGTCCCGAAGCGAATAGAGCTCGCTTTGTCCGTCCTTGTAATCCATGCTGAAGCGAACGGAACCGTCGCGCTGAGGAGACAAGCTCACCGAGGTCGGACCTCCCGTAAATTCATTCATTCCATTCCCATCGTGGAGTCTCCCGCGTGCCGCGTCGAAACTCATTCCAGCGGCAGCAAGCAGAGGATAAACCACCTCTGGCTTTTTCATAAATACGGGAACCTGAGGCCGCCGAGGTTTCTTCTTGATAGCGGTCACCTCATCAAATAATTGAACGACCTGCTGCCCCTCCGAGCGAAATTTAGTGCCGACACGGAATTCCCCGATGAACTCGCTCATGCCATCATGCGCAGGCTTAAAGACCATAAACCCTTTATCACTTCGGGATTTTGATCCGGGGAGGATCGACAGCTTCGCCTTAGCACTCAGGAGCTCAGCCGCCGCATCAACGTTCTTGGGGAAAGAACCGAGCGCCTTCGTAATAGCGGCTTTTTTCTGAGCAAACAGCGCCTCCGCTTCCGCCTTTTCGGCTTTTTCAAGTTCGGCATCCAGCTTCGCTCTCTCAGCGCGCAGTTCGGCGGCAGTTTTTGCCTCCACGGGTACCGCCAAATTTGGCAATACCGTCCCGGCGAAAACAAAAAATCCCGTCAAAATTATTTTAGTCATCGGATCTCCCTGCGTCTTTCAATTTATGACCAAAAAACGGGAGTCCCACCACCCCCAAACGCTCCAGAACGAAGCGTTCAGATTTCGACAATGAAATGGGAACAGGAAGGGTATTACGGAAGATCAGCCGAGCAGGCCAAATGTCAAAAAGCTTAGTATTTTCCTGACGATATTCATTCCGCCCTTAGCACAACTCTTTCCAGCCTTTCCGGCTGCCTTTGCGGCAGAACCGCAACTTCCACTCTTAGCGGAGGCTCCACTCGCTTTGGCCGCACCCGCCTTTGACGGGCTACCGCACGTACCGGTTGAACAACCGCCAGCCTTAGAAGCCGCACCGGGAGTCGGAGGAGCCGCTGCGAAAGAAGATGACTTTCCGCAGGTTCCAGTCTTACACCCTTCTTTAACATCCGCTCCCGCCGGAGCGGACACAGGCTTCCTTGACCTGAGGTTACAGGTTCCATCGGGGCAGTCCGAAGTCGCACCCGACGACTTCACTTCGGCCTTGAACGGGTCGCCAGAGTTGAAAGTCGGTGAGGAAAAATTCGATCCAATTTGACGGCTGCAGGTCCCGTCCTTACAAACAAATCCGGGAGGAGCGTCTGCGCGTGCCGTCGAGGAGAGGAGGAAAAACGCGGTAATCAGGGCTGGAATTTTCATTACTTAAGTATGGCCCCGACGCCCTTTCAAGACCACCCGCCAAAGGCCCAGGAAAATCTGGCCCTAAAGGCCTACTTCCGGCTTGGGACCTTCTTCCCCTTGCTCAGAAAGGCGTCCCAAGGCTCCCGATCCTCTCCGCGCAGGACCGGGTCAAAACTCGTTGTTCTAAATTTATATAGGAAATATCCACCTTTTTTACGACTTCCGGGTACCGCGACGATCTCCTCATGCACCCATTCAAATGCCCCAAAACCGGGACCGCCATGCCCCAACATAAAACTGCGCTTCCACCGCGGGCGCTCCACGCCCCGGAATTTGGCATTTTCGGTCTTCTCAAAGCGGTGCCCAATTCCAGCCTCATGGACCGCGCCATTCAACGAAGCCCCCTTAGGCACATACTGCACGCTCACACCTGCCGGTAAAATCAGACCCGCCATAAGCCCCCACTCCAAGACCCGGCGGCGCATCATTTCGCCTCCTTTTTCCAATGATCCGGATTATCCAGACGATCTTGGGCAACCAGCTTATAGAACTGCCGCCAACCGATCTTCGAATCATTGGGCTTCACTTCGGGAAGCGGCTTCTTTTTAATCTGCGCCATAAGAGCCTTTTGATCTTCATGCATTTGAGACTCGAATGAAAGATAGTTGGGATCGGTTGCCGAATGGATCGTGGCATTGAGCAGAGCCGCCGCCTTGGGATTCTTCTTGGGCTCCTTCTTACCCACTTCAAAATAATCCTTTAACTGGGTCACGTAGCGGATCGCCTTATCCATCTGCTCGATATTTGTCTTATATCGTTTGCCGCTTCCATTCAAATAAGAGCGAATCTCGGAAAGAGCTTCCTTCATGTTATGATCGGGTCCTTCGAAATGCTCCAGCTCGATGACCCGAACCGGATGCCACTGGTCGCGCTGCTTAATATACTTGGCTTTCTTCGCGTTAAGCGCAACAAGGCGCTTCTCGTAGGCCGTAATCGGATCCTTGCGCTCTTTATGATCCAACGCCATCGCGTATCCCGGATGCCAAAGCTTCATGCTGTCCCAATAACGATCCGGATCGGCGACCAGGCCCTTTGTTTCTTCGGTGTAATCGGTCGCAATCCCGTCGTTGAGCTCCGACGAGACCATGTAGCCGATCAACCGTGCAGCCTTCTCGTTGCCGAGATCCCGCTGTAAAACGGCTTTATATTCAGGAATCAATCGATCCGACTTAAGCTTCCATAAAAGATGATGCAGCTCGTGACCCATATTGCTAGTGGCGGCCTCGATGGCTTTATCCTTGTCTTCCATCTTCATGAAGTCTTGATTGTAGTTGTACTGCCAGTTTCCACCGGCGGTTCCGCGGATTCCCCACAGACTTTCGCGCCCGTTATTCTTAACGACCTGGGTCCCTTCAAATTCTTTCGGCTGGACCGTTATCTTAACACCGCGCAGCTTCGCCTCGCGGGAAAGCTCGCGCATCACCCGGCGCCCTGTTTCGGATTCCTGCAAGCGGGCAAGCATCTTCTTTGTGAACTCGCGGTCCTGGTGGTCAATGACCGCATTTTTAACCGCGGCAACTGCCGCGGTAAATCCGGCCGCCTCATCCTCGATATGCTGGCGCGGGAACATCTGAACAAGGGCTTCAAGCTCCTCGGCCGTAAGCGGCTTATCAGCCCCCGGAACAGCGGTAGGGACAAATCCCTTAGTGACTGCGGCCGGCGGCGGCGCAGGCTGCCGTTTAATAAATTCAATGCCCAGAACAACCGGAGGGGCCCCGATAACCCCGGCCATCTTAATATTGCCGTCATACGTATTTGAATGCGTATGAGGATCTTTAAGATGTTTGGCGCCGTGGAGCGA